>CALPKO020000202.1 GCA_943324165.2 Bdellovibrio sp. ZAP7
CTTGAGCGTTTCTGATTTTTTGTCTAAATACAAAGGAATTGAATCTCCTGGATAAAAGAGCTCTTCCAGTCTTTTGGCAATGCCTATAATGGCAATTTTTCCACGCAAATCGAGTTCATCCATGATTTTGAGCGCCGACGACAATTGTCCTTTTCCTCCATCAATGATGATTAAATTGGGCAACGGCTGGTTTTCCTCAAGCAAACGTTTGTAGCGGCGATAAACCACTTCTTCCATCGAAGCAAAATCGTTCGGCCCCTCTACAGTTTTGATGTTGAAATGGCGGTAGTCTTTTTTGCTGGGTTTTCCATCTTTAAAAACCACACAAGCCGCCACAGGATTTGTGCCTTGAATATTGGAATTGTCGAAACACTCGATGTGTCGAGGTTCTACCGAAAGCCGCAAATCTTTTTGCATTTGGGCCATGATTCGATTGGTGTGACGTTCTGGATCTACAATCTGCAACTGCTTGAGTTGGTCGATTCTGAAATATTTGGCATTGCGAATAGACAAATCGAGAATCTGTTTTTTATCACCTAGTTGCGGCACAGTAACTTTGATGTTCTCGCCCACCTCTACTTCAAAAGGCACAACAATTTCTCTCGACAACAGTTGAAATCGCTCACGTAATTCGATAATTGCCAATTCCAAAAGCGCTTGATCCGTTTCTTCTAGTTTCTTTTTGATTTCTAAAGTATAAGACCGAATCACAGAACCATGTGCAATTTGAAGAAAATTGACAAACGCTGCACCTTCGTCTGAAACGATTGAAAAAACATCGATATTCGTAATTTTCGGGTTGGCCACCATCGAGCGAGATTGATAATTTTCTAAGACATCAATTTTGTTTTTAATAAGCTGTGCGGCTTCAAAATGCATGTCTCTTGCCAAATCGGTCATTAGCTTTTTAAAATCTTTCATGCTTTCCTTGAAATTTCCTTTTAGAATTTCTCGAATGGCATCGACTTGCTTTTGATAATTTTCTAAAGACTCAAATCCTTCACAAGGTCCTTTGCAATTGCCTATGTGGTATTCTAAACAAACCTTAAATTTATGATTATCGATATTTTTTTCGGCTAAATCATAATTACAAGTGCGAAGAGGATATAATTCTCTAATCAGTTCTAGGATGGTTGAAATGGTTTTGAAACTCGCAAAAGGTCCGAAATATTCTGAACCGTCTTTTATTTTATTTCGCGTAGGAAAAATGCGAGAAAACGGTTCTTTTTTGATGCAAATCCACGGATAAGTTTTGTCGTCTCGGAGCAGCACATTGTAGCGTGGTTGCAATGTTTTGATTAAGTTGTTTTCTAACAAAAGCGCATCACTTTCGGTCGAAACCACAATGTGTTTGATGGTTACGATTTTTTTGACCAGCACATTGGTTTTTGCCGTATCGTGGATTTTATTAAAATAAGAAGCTACCCTTTTTTTGAGGTTTTTGGCTTTTCCAACATACAAAATCTTTTCTTCCTTATCATAATATTGGTAAACGCCCGGACTCTCCGGCAATGTTTGAATTTGAAGTTGTAACGATGGATGAGTCATTTTGAGATGAAAGGATAGCCTTTTGAGTGGAGAATTTAGATTTTTGAACTGGGATTTTATTAAACCCAAATTTTAAACAAAGTTAATCTTTATGTATTCGATTTCAAAAAAAGTCGTTGTTAATTGTGTATTGAGAAATAATTATTACTTTTAAGATTTATTACAATATATGTACAAAACCAAAAACAAAACCCTAACTATTCTTGGCGAAACCATTCTTCCTGGCGACTCCAAAACAATCAATATGGAAATTGCAAAATTGCATACCACTACGAAATTAAAAATTCCAATAATCGTTGAAAGTTCAAAAATAGATGGCCCTGTGGTTTTGTTTTCAGCAGGAATCCATGGTGACGAAATCAATGGCATAGAAATAGTTAGGCAAATTATTATACAAAAAATTAATAAACCAAAAACAGGCACAATCATTTGCATTCCGATTGTAAATATGTTTGGGTTTGTTAATAAATCGCGCGAATTCCCTGACGGAAGAGATCTAAATCGGGTTTTTCCGGGAAGCAAAACGGGTTCGTTGGCAAGTAGATTTGCCTATCATATTTTGAAAGAAATTATGCCCATTGTGGATTATGCCGTAGATTTTCATGCGGGCGGAGCAAGTCGGTTCAATGCACCTCAAATTCGTTTGACCCTCAATAATCCAACTTTAAAAAAATTAGCTGATGTGTTTAATGCTCCATTTACATTATATTCTAAAAACATTGCAGGTTCGTTTCGCAATGCTTCAGAAAAATTGAATGTGCAAATGTTGCTTTTTGAGGGCGGAAAATCTTTAGACATTAACAACAAAATCGCCGAAGAAGGTGTGAATGGCGTGAAAAGATTATTGTTTCACCTCAAAATGTTGAATTCGAAAATCGACGTAACTGCACCCGAAAATCCCACCATTTATATTGAAAAATCAGTTTGGATTCGTGCAAAATGTTCAGGACTTTTGCATGATTACAACACGATAGGCAATTTTGTGAAAAAAGGGGTTGTTTTAGGAATTATTACTGATCCTTTCGGAAAATTTGTTCACAAAGTAAAAGCGCCAAACGACGGTTACATTATCAATGCCAACCACTCGCCTATTGTCTATGAAGGCGATGCGATTTACCACATCTCGAACATGCTTGAAGGCAGTGGAGAATAGGCTTTACGCTATAAGCAGTAAGCAGTATGCAAAATATACATTTCAGATTAAAAAAATATTGACTTTATATAATTGGCATATTGCCTTTTGCCTAAAGCATAATGTAGTTTAAAATGACCAAAAAAGAACTGAGATTAAAATATAAAGATTTACGGCAAGCACTACAGCAAGAAGAAATTGAAACTTGTAGCATTGCAATTGCAAATCAATTACTAAAATTACCGATTTGGGAGAAAACTTATTATCATGTTTTTTTGCCAATTGAAGAGTTAAAAGAAGTAAATACCGAATTTATTTTGCACATTCTTTCCGGCAAAGACAGAGAGATTGTGTTGTCGAAAAGCGACTTTGAAGCCCGAACAATGAAGCATTTTTTGTTGACCGACAATACTAAAATAGCAAAAAACGAATATAATATTCCCGAACCAATTGACGGATTAGAAGTTCCTGTTGCTAAAATTGAAGTAGTTTTTGTGCCGCTTTTGGCTTTTGACGAACTCGGAAATCGAGTGGGTTATGGAAAAGGATTTTATGATAAATTCCTTTCAGAATGCAATAAAAAAGCAATTAAAATTGGTCTTTCGTTTTTTGCTGCTGAAACTGAAATTGAAAGTGTTTACACAAATGATGTAAAATTAGACTATTGCATTACACCCAATAAAGTGTATATATTTTGAGGAATTTTAGCTAAATAACTTCAATTTTTTAAGTTATTGATATCTTTAAACCATTCTCCAAGCATTGGATAAATAAAGGTAGAAACCTTTATAATTGGATAAAAAAACAAAGATTTTTCTAAAGTAACTTTATCGGAAAAAGTGTTATTATCATTCACTTTTTGAAATAAATTAAGCGAAACACTCAAGATTAAAACCATTCTTATAACTCCAAAAACACCTCCGCCAAATTTGTTAATCAACCCCAAACTAGCAAAATTAGCAAGCGTGGTAAAAAATTTTGCCAACAAATAAATCCCAACTACTACCAAAATAAAAGTCAAGGCAAATGCGGTAATTTGAATAGATTTTGGAGACCAATGCACATGGCTTTCAATCAAACTTTTCATTAAATAAGAAAATTTTATGGTAACAAAAATCCCAATAAATAAAGCCAACAGTGAGGCTAATTCTACAAAAAAACCTCTCCATAAACCACGGATCAATCCATAAATCAAAAAGCCGCCCAAAATAATGTCTATCAATCCCATTTTTAAAAATTTCTTCGCAAATATATACTTTTAGAAATATTTGCTTAAAGAATTTTGCGGCAACGAAACATAATATTAATAAAAAACGATTTTAAACATTCAGAAAATTATCTTTGCAAATCGCTTTTCAAAAGCGATGCGTTTAGAATTCTAAATTCTAAATTCTAAATTCTAAATTCTAAATTTATGAGCAGAGACATACA
>CALPKO020000203.1 GCA_943324165.2 Bdellovibrio sp. ZAP7
AGATGACACAATTCCTTTTGAAATTAAATAGCCCTTTACAGCGTTGGCCCTTTGTTCAGATAAAGTTTGGTTGAATTCCAATTTTCCAGTGCTGTCGGTGTAACCGTAAATTACAATGTTTGTGTCGGGATATTCATTAAAAACAGTAACTAATTTGTCTAAATTTGTTTTTGCGCTAGCGGTCAAAGTCGATTTGCTGGTATCAAATCTTACAGCATTTTCGTTCAAAACTAATTTAATTCCTTCTCCAACTCTTACTACATCTGCGCCAGGTAAAGCATTGTCAATTTCTCTTGCTTGCTTGTCCATTTTGTTTCCGATGGCACCACCTGCAACGCCACCAATTACGCCACCAAGAACTGCTCCTAATGCGCCATTGCCACCTTTTCCTAAGTTATTTCCTAACACTGCTCCTAAAACGCCACCGGCAACTGCTCCAATTCCTGCTCCTCTTTGCGTGTTATTTGTGTTCTTTACCGCTTCGCAGCTTGTGAAAACTGAACTTAAAATCATTATCGAAGCCAAAGCTAAAATCGTTATTTTTTTCATAATCGTATTGTTTTTATTTAGTTTTTAGAGAATTGGTATACAACATTGGTCATTTTTCCACCAACATCAATTTTATCGTGCAATTGAAAAGATGTTTCTGTTTGATTTGCTATGCTTAAAACATAACCATCTCTCACTTTTTTGGCTTTCTCACCCGCATTAAGTACTTTTAAAACAAATTGACCCTCCTTATTCACAAACCAAGTAATTGGGGAATAAAACGACGGACAATTGGCTTTTGTTAATGTCATTTCACCTTTGTTATTATTTGAAATGAATTTCCAAGTGCTACCAACAAAACATTGTGAATCCGCAATATTAAACGAATTAACTTTGATATATTCGGAACCGGGATATGTGACAGCTGCGATAGTCCAATTTCCTTTTATAGCAACTTGTGACTTACTATCTAATTTTGTTACTGTGGCTGACTTCGATTTGCAAGACAAAACGAGAACCGAAATGGTTAATAGTAAAATTATCTTCTTCATTTTAAACTGTTTTTAAACGTTAAATTTGCTTACAAATGTACGCACCTAAATTATAAAAATTGTTTTAATATTAGTAAAAAAAGTATTAAAATTATCATTTGCAATTAAATATAGTAATAATAATATTAATAATATCAGCTTTTAAAAGCGTTTTAAAGCGCTTATTCCTAAAAAATAGTTCATTCTACCTAATTATAGATCAACGTTTAACATTTACATTCAATTGAGTTGATAAAAAAAGTTATATTTGCGGAAGAATTTTAACAAAAAACATAATTAATATGAAATCTATCAAATCTTTTTTAGCAGTAGCTTTGTTCTTTATCATTAGTGCTGCAAATGCGCAATCAATGGCTGAAAAATGGCCAACAATTAAAGCGTTTCATGGTGTAATGTCGCAAACATTTCATCCTGCAGAGGAAGGAAATTTCGAACCAATCAAAAAACGTTCGCAAGAAATGGTTGAAAAAGCAGCTGCACTATCTACAGCAGGAATTCCTGCAGAATACAATACTAAAGCTATTTTAGCTTCTATTGAAAAATTGCAAATCAACACTAAAGAATTGCAAAAAATGGTTGATGATAAATCAAATGACCAAGAATTATTTAAAAAATTAAATCTTACCCATGATATTTTTCATGAAATAATGGGACTTTGCTCAGCAGAAAAGCACTAAAAATTAAAAATATTTTAAAAACCTAATTTAACGATTAGGTTTTTTTTATGCAAATATTATAACTTTTAGACCAATTTTTGTAAAAGTTTACTTTAATATTAACCTCATTTTTGTATCGTTGAAAAATACCTCAACTTAACCATAAAAAAATATAAAAATGAAAAAATCAATTGGATTGTTAGTAGCAACATGTTTAGTTACCACAATGAATCTCACAAGTTGTAAATCTTCGAACGAAAAAGTGGAAGATGCTCAAGAAGAAGTTGTAGACGCAAAGGAAAACCAAATGGAAGCCGAGCAAAATTTAAATAACGAAACAATGAATTCTGATTCGGATTATGCCACAATGAAATTGGAAACAGAAAAATTAGTAGCTGCTAATGATGCGAAAATTGCAGCATTCAAAATGAAATTGAAAATTGAAAAAGCAGAAAATCAAAAACAATTTGAAGCCAACATCAATAAACTAGAAGAAAAAAACAACAAATTAAAAACGGACTTGAATGCTTATTCTGAAAACGGAAAAGAAAGTTGGAACACCTTCAGAATGCGAGTTCAAAGCAGTATTGATGATGTAAATAAAGACATCGAAAATTACAGAAAAGAACATAATTATTAGTGATTTTCTTTTTGTAGATTGAGAAGTCGTTTCAATTTGAATCGGCTTTTTTTTTGACTTTTTTTCTTATTGCTGAAATAAAATAAATACAAAGATTCAAATTTATTTGAATTTAAAATTTTCTCATTAATTTCTAATTTCCTACTTTTGAAAAATATAAAATTAAATGATGAGTATTACTAAAAACAATTGGACAAAAGACGAGATTATTGCCATTTATAACAAACCGTTGATGGATTTACTGTTTGAGGCAGCTTCCATTCATCGGGAAAATCACGACCCAAATGTTGTTCAAGTGTCGACACTATTATCAATAAAAACTGGAGGTTGTCCAGAAGATTGTGGTTATTGTCCTCAAGCTGCGCGTTATCATACAGACATTACTGGTAATGACCTGATGTCTGTATCACAAGTTAAAGCGCAAGCTCTTCGTGCAAAATCAAGCGGTTCATCTAGGGTATGTATGGGTGCAGCTTGGAGAAACGTTAAAGATGGTGAAGAGTTTGACCAAGTATTAGAAATGGTAAGAACCATCAACAAATTAGACATGGAGGTGTGTTGCACGCTTGGTATGATAACTGAAAATCAAGCACAAAGATTGGCAGAAGCTGGTCTTTATGCCTATAACCATAATTTAGATACTTCAGAAGAGTATTATAAAGAAGTTATTTCTACTAGAGGTTTTGAAGATAGAATTCAAACCATTGAAAATGTCAGAAAAACAAACGTAACCGTTTGTAGCGGCGGAATTATTGGAATGGGAGAAACGGTTGCTGACAGAGCAGGTATGCTTGTTGCACTGTCAACGTTGAATCCTCAGCCGGAATCTGTTCCGATAAATGCCTTAGTTGCTGTGGAAGGAACGCCATTAGAAGAAGAAAAACCAGTTGAGATTTGGGAAATGATTAGAATGGTTGCTACAACGCGAATCGTAATGCCAAATACGCAAGTAAGATTATCTGCCGGTAGAATGAACATGAGTCGCGAAGGTCAAGCAATGTGCTTTTTTGCTGGTGCAAATTCAATTTTTGCTGGTGACAAATTGTTAACGACACCTAATCCAAATGTAGATGAAGACCTTAAAATGTTTGAACTGTTGGGATTGAAACCTCAAAAACCATTTGTTAAAGTAGCTCAACCAGCAACAATAGAAGCTGTTGATTCCCAATATTTACCGCTAGGCGAAAAACCAAAATGGTCTCGACCAAGTCATAAAATTGAAAGAAATTTAGAAGCTTCTAAAAAATAATTTATCAAAAATTTTCATTAGTAATTATTGTTTTTTAAGACTATTCGTTTTGATTAGACTTAAAAACTTATATCATAATTAAATACACTAAAAAATGCATAATTTACAATCAATAATAGAAAAAGCTTGGACTGACAGGTCTTTACTTCAAGAGTCAAATACCACAGATGCAATTAGAACAGTAATAGCACTTCTTGACGAAGGAAAATTAAGAGTTGCAGAGCACATAACCGATGGCTGGCAAGTAAATGAATGGGTGAAAAAAGCAGTTGTGATGTACTTTCCAATACAAAAAATGGAAACACATGAAGTCGGTATTTTTGAATTCCATGACAAAATGTTATTGAAAACAAATTATGCCGAGAAAGGAATCCGGGTAGTACCGCCTGCAGTTGCTAGGTATGGAGCTTATATTTCAAAAGGTGTTATATTAATGCCTAGTTATGTTAATATTGGTGCCTATGTTGATGAAGGCACAATGGTAGACACTTGGGCAAC
>CALPKO020000204.1 GCA_943324165.2 Bdellovibrio sp. ZAP7
ACCATAGATATATTCTTTGTATTCATCTTCTGTTTTATAGTCTTTTTTTGTCAAATCGAGTTTCATGCTATTCATAAAA
This sequence comes from Bdellovibrio sp. ZAP7, assembly GCA_943324165.2. GTDB lineage: Bacteria > Bacteroidota > Bacteroidia > Flavobacteriales > Flavobacteriaceae > Flavobacterium. The sequence continues at coordinate 80 of CALPKO020000204.1, forward strand.
GCAGCAATCAATTCATTCGGAATATTATGCTTAAAAACGGTATTTTGAAAAGAATTTAAAATCGGATTTAAACTAATCTTGTTTTGAAAAGCCATTTCTAAATCTTTTTCAAAGTTTTCAAAAAGTAGCTCTTTGTTATAATCATGAAAACTGTCTACAATCTCGTCAGCAAAACGAACGAAACCGTAAATATTATATATATCTTGGCGAATGCTTGGAGAAAGCATTCTTACTGCAGCCGAAAAAGAAGTGCTATACGACTTCGTTACATTTCGACTACAATCAAAAGAAACCTTATCAAAAATTGATTTCATAATTTATCAACTATATTTTTCAATTAATTCTGAAACTAATTTCCCTGAAATTAAAGCTGGAGGGACACCAGGACCAGGAACAGTTAACTGACCAGTAAAATATAAATTTTCGACCTTTTTACTTTTCAATTTTGGCCGCAAAAAAGCGGTTTGTAACAAAGTATTTGCCATTCCATAGGCATTACCTTTGTATGAATTGTATTCTGAAACGAAATCATTTTTACAAAATGAGCTTTTAAAAATAATATTTTTTTTCACACTTTGTTCAGTTAAAAGCTCAAATCTATCAATAATTTTATCAAAATATTGTTCTCTTAATTCTTCCGTGTCATTTATTCCAGGAGCTAAAGGTACTAAAAAAAAGCCAGATTCCATTCCTACTGGTGCCGCTGTCGCATCAGTTATTGACGGAAAATTAGCATAAAACAAGGGTTCTTCGGGCCATTTCGGATCATCATAGATATCTTTGGCATGCTGATTAAAATCAACATCAAAAAATAATGCGTGGTGCGAAATATTTTTTATTTTTTTATTAAAACCCACATAAAACAATAATGAAGATGGTGCAAAAACCCTACTGTTCCAATATTCTTCAGAATAAGCCCTGTATTTTTGATCTAATAAAGTTTCTGTATGGTGATAATCTGCACCGCTCAAAACAACATCTGCTTCTATTTCTTGACCATTAATGATTAAAGATTTTACTTTATTATTATGAATGTTTATTTTTTCAACATTGGCATTTGTTCTAAAAGTCACGCCAAGCTCTAACGCTAAACTTTCCATAGCTCTAACTACATCGAACATGCCTGTTTTTGGATGCCAAGTTCCCATTCCAAAATCGGCATAATTCATAAAACTATAAAAAGAGGGCGTATCAGAGGGCTTTGCTCCTAAAAACAAAACAGGAAATTCCAAAATTTGAATTAATCGTTGGCTTTTAAATTTCTTCCGAACGTCTTTGCTGATATTACTAAAAAACTGCCCAACTTTTTTAGCAGTTTCTAACGTAATTAATTCTAGAGGCGAAACACCTGGCCTGTACACTAAATCTTTAATAGCAATGCCATAATTAGACTTTGCTTCTCCAATAAAATCTCTCAAAAGTGATCCACTACCCTTTTCAATACTCTCGAAATCACTAATTATTTCTTCTAAATTATCGGCGATTGTTATAAAATCATTGATTCCATAATAAACGCGATACGCAGGATTAAGTTTAATTAATTGATAGTAGTCTGTTGTCTTTTTTCCAAAATCAGCAAAAAATCGATCAAAAACGTCAGGCATCCAATACCAACTTGGACCCATATCAAATGTAAATCCTTCTTTTTTTAATTGTCTTGCTCTACCACCGATACTTTCATTTTTTTCAAGAACAGTCACATTGTGTCCGTTTTTTGCTAAATAACAAGCCGCTGATAATGCAGAAAAACCTGAACCTATAATTTTAATATCTTTTTTCATGAATGCTGACAAAAATATAGAAAATCTTGATGACTTTTATGATTTTTGCGTTTTTTAAATTTTATTAACAATGTCTGGAATGGAATAAAATAAAGTTATTTTATCATTAATTATTTTTTGGTCTAAGTGAGCCAAAATTCTTCCTGTTAACCAAATTTCAGTATTATCGTCGTTAAGAATTTCCTTTTTTAGGGTTTGAACGTAATTATCTATTTCATCTTTATTTGGTTCTACTGTCAGATAGGATAAGAAAACAACTTTATCAAAATAAACTTTTACGTCTTTCAAACTGTTAATTGGCACATTCTCACCTAAATAAATCGTTTTGTAACCTTTCGCTAAAATTTCGTAATTGAGATACATTAAACCTAAGTCGTGAATTTCATTTGAAGGCAAGTATAAAATAAAAACTTTATCAGTTTTTGTGGGTGCTAATTGTACTTTTTCTGTGTGAAGTACTAGTTTTTGTTTAATCAGGTTAGTCAAAAAGTGCTCATGGGCAGCAGAAATGGTATCGGTTTGCCAAAGTAAACCAATTTCATTCATCAACGGAATTAAAATTTCATTAAAAACTTCTCTAAATGATTTTTCTCCTAAAATTTCATCGTAAACCCTCATAAACATTGACTGATCAAAATCCATCATTGCCATTTTAAATGATGAAATTGCGTGGTGCTTAACTGTTTTTTTTGTTATGATTTCGTTTACTAAAATCGGAATTTGCTCTTCTGAATAGGTAGAAATCTTAGAAATTTTGTATCCAAAATCATGCAGAAGGGTGATGTTCAACAATTTTTGAAGGCAGTGTAAATCATAATACCTTATGTTAGTATCTGTTCTTTTAGGCTCTAGAATATTATATCTTTTTTCCCATATCCTAATGGTGTGTGCTTTTATGCCAGATAAATTTTCTAAATCCTTAATACTGAACACATTTTTTACAACTTCCATCTTCTCTATTTTGTTTAACAAAAGTACTGACATATTAAACAAAAACCTATTTTTTGTTTAAGTATTATAAATTAAAAATAAACGTTTTTAAATTACAGTATAATATGATAAAGATATTTAACTATATAAATAAAACCGTCTTCATTTAAATAATGAGACGGCTTTTATAAAACTAGTTTCAAAAAAATAATTAGAAAATTACTTCGTAAACAAAAGTTCTCTATATTTCACTAAAGTCCAACTTTCGTTATCTACTAAAAGTTCCAGCTTATCGCAATGTTCGCGTATGTTCTCAAAATAAGGTTTAACATCATCGCAATAGGCTTCAGCCATTTTTTGCGCATCTGTTAAAGCATTTGCTTTTTTGCGAGCATTCGTCATTTTTTCCACTTTTGTATTTATCCCTTCGATATGTTCCGATATCTCCTTAATCAAAACGATTTGCTCCTTCCCTATTTTCTCGAAGTCTTTTCCGAAAATTTCTTTCAAACCTTTCACGTTATCAATCAAAGTGTTTTGGTATTGAATGGCTGTTGGAATTACATGATTTCTAGCTATATCTCCAAGCACTCTTCCTTCGATTTGGATTTTTTTGGTGTATTCTTCTAATTCGATTTCGTAACGCGCTTCAACCTCAATGTGGTTCATTACATTCATTTCTTTAAATAAATCTAATGCAGCTTTCGATACCTTAGCTTTCAAAGCCAATGGTGTTGTTTTATAATTACTCAATCCACGTTTTTTAGCTTCTTTTTCCCAAGCATCGCTGTAACCATCACCTTCAAATAAGATTTTTTTAGATTGTTTGATGTATTCTCTCAGAACATTAAAAATCGCTTCGTCTTTTTTCAATCCTTTTTCGTTGATTAAATGGTCAACTTCCACCTTAAAATCTTTCAATTGTTTGGCTACAATTGTATTTAAAGTTGTCATTGCATTGGCACAATTAGCCGATGATCCGACTGCACGGAATTCAAATTTATTTCCTGTAAAAGCAAATGGAGAAGTTCTGTTTCTGTCGGTATTGTCTAACAAAACATCTGGAATTTTCCCAACTACATTAAGTTTTAAATCTGTTTTTTCTTCTGGAGATAATTTTCCGTCAGTAACTCCTTCTAATTCTGCTAAAACTTTAGTCAATTGTTGACCAATAAATACAGAAATTATTGCTGGCGGTGCTTCATTTGCTCCCAATCTATGATCGTTAGTTGCAGTTGCAATAGCTGCTCTTAACAATTCTTCGTAATCATTTACCG
>CALPKO020000205.1 GCA_943324165.2 Bdellovibrio sp. ZAP7
GCTGTGTTGCTAAAGATTGCGCATCTTCCGCTTCACTTTTCGGATCTACAGGAGGTTGACAGCCAGCTGGCGATGCGATGGTTATTGTTGCGCCAGCATCAATCAAAACATAATAAGGTGTGGCAAATTCGTCAATCCAAAATCCAGTTTTTTCATCTGTTTCCCCAAGTTGGCTATGCGATGTTAGTACGATAAGTATTTTCATTTTTTTCATTTAATTATTTAATTTGTAATAAATCCCACTTTGATGGGCTGTTGGTATAATAATGTTGCGATTTTTATTTTTTTGTTGCTTTTGCCATTATTTGAATAGAAATTAAAAACTAATCAATGCTTATTTAGCTCGTGTGCCATTTCGTTGGCCATAGTCGGAAGATTGGAAAACTACTATGTTCTAAATACCATTGCGCCAATCTGTCAAATTAGTTTTTTTTTATAATTCATTTCCACTTAAAATATTTTGCTCAAAACAATCTATATTGTGAATGGTTGTTGTTGCAATATTCTTCAGTGAAGTTTCCGTTAAAAAGGCTTGATGGCTTGTAATTAATACGTTTTGAAAACTCATTAAACGTGCAAAAACATCATCTTGAAGAATGGTCTGCGAATGGTCTTCAAAGAATAGTCCGCCTTCATCCTCATAAACATCCATTCCGAAATAGCCAATTCTTTCCGACTTTATTCCTTCTATAACATCAATAGTATTGACCAATCCGCCACGACTTGTATTGATAAGCATCACCCCTTTTTTCATCAACCGTATGCTTTTTTCATCAACTATATATTTGGTTTCAGATGAAAGCGGAAGATGAAGTGATATAATATCTGCATCTGAAAACAAAGTGTTTAGACTTACATATGTTACACCAAAATCTTTTTTAATATTTTCGTTTTCATATTGATCATAAGCCAAAATTTTACACCCAAAACCATGAAGAATTTTAGCCATTTGTTGACCAATTTTTCCTGTACCGACAATGCCCACCGTTTTTCCGTTCATGTCGAAACCTACTAATCCGTCTAAAGAAAAATTAAGTTCGTTGATGCGGTTGTGCGCATGAACTAATTTTCTGTTCAAGGCCATCATCAAGGCCATGGCGTGTTCTGCGACAGAAAAAGGCGAGTACTCTGGTACTCGTGCTATTTTGAATCCAAGTTTTTCGGCTTCGACTAAAGCAACATGGTTAAAACCAGCAGAGCGCAAAGCAATGAATTTGATGCCGATTTCTTTTAATTTTCTCAAAACCAAGGCATCTGTTTTGTCATTTACAAAAATGCAAATCGCTTGACAACCTTGGGCAAGCGGAATTGTTTTTTTAGATAACGTGTCTTCTATAAACACTAATTCATGTTTGTGATGATTGGCTTTTTCAATTGAATTCCGTTCAAATTTATGGCTACTAAAGAAGGCTATTTTCATTAGATTTGTTCTTTATATTGATTGGCGAGATCGGTATATTCTTTTTGAAGTTCAGATATCTCGTGTTCTGTTTTAGATTCTATATTTAATATTTCATTGTTGGCAGCCCCATTCGTAGCAATCAATTCGTTGATTTTTAGATGTAAGGAGGCCGAAAAATGATTGAACGATTTTTGAATAATAAACAAAGTCAAAAATGAAACACCGTAAACATAATCTCGAATGATATCGTTTATGGTTTGAGTTTGATAATCGATGTTACCAAGCCAAAAAACAATCAATAGGGTTGCCAACAAAAAAGTGATTGGATTACCCAATATTTTAGTGAAAACCGAAGTTGTTTTTTCGAAAGATTGATCTAATTTTTGATAATGTTTTATCATATGGAAACATTTAAATACCGAAATAAAATCATTTCATTAAAAGCTCTTTTTGAGACTGGAACTCTTCTTTTGTCATTTGCCCAGCAGCAAAACGTTTTTTCAATAAATCTAATGGTGTTTCTTTTCGTTTTCTCTGCCCAGGAATATCGTAGGGTAAAACAAAAATCCAAAACAAAAGCACCAACCAAATCATCCACCAAATTGCGCTCATTCCCAAATAGTAATCGTTGTATTCCATCATATTAGTAAGTTTTAAAGTTGTCTTGGTTTTTATAATAAAAATATGGAGTGCTGTTTTTTACTAAATTTTGTAAAATGTTAAATAATATAGCTTCAAAGACAACATTTATTTATTAAAATTATACTTTACAAAGTTCAAGTTATTGAAGGAACAATTGTTATGTAATTATTTCAAAATTGTATAACATTGAATTTTTATTGATTAGAATAATAAGGTACTTATTTGCAGTAACACGGTGCGATCAAAAAAAACCATTTTTATCTTTTATTCAAAATAATAGGCAGTTTTTTGAAAAATCTGTAAATTGCACCCTCTAAAAACAACGTAAATTCAACAATGGAACAACAAACTCCTTATATCCCTGTCAATAAAGTGCGAATTGTAACTGCTGCAGCCCTTTTTGATGGTCACGATGCAGCCATCAATATCATGCGCCGAATTATCCAATCTACGGGTGTAGAAGTAATTCATTTAGGTCACGACAGGAGCGTTGATGAGGTTGTAAATACTGCCATTCAGGAAGATGCAAATGCCATAGCACTGACTTCGTATCAAGGTGGACACAACGAATATTTCAAATATATGCACGATTTGCTCAAAGAAAAAGGAGCAGGCCATATCAAAATATTTGGCGGTGGCGGTGGCGTAATTTTGCCATCAGAAATTGCAGAATTGCACCAATATGGCATTGAAAGAATCTATTCGCCAGACGATGGGCGTGCCATGGGTTTGCAAGGGATGATTAATGATTTAGTAAAAAGAGCCTCCCCTAACCCCTCCGAAGGAGGGGAACTAGATCCATCAATTGTGAATCACAATTCAGACGCTTCAAACTTAATAAAATCAGGAAAAGAAGGAGTTCTCGAACAATTATTGAATAAAAATACAAATACAATTGCCCGATTAATATCACTTGCAGAAAATAATCATGATGCTTTTGCTAAAATTTTCACTGAATTGCAAGTTGACAATGTTGCTGACTCTTCTCCTTCGGGAAGGTTAGGAGGGGCTGTTCCTGTTTTAGGAATTACTGGCACGGGTGGTTCAGGAAAATCATCATTGGTAGACGAGTTAGTAAGGCGATTTTTGGTAGATTTTCCAGAAAAGACCGTTGGTTTAATTTCTGTAGATCCATCTAAACGTAAAACGGGAGGTGCACTTTTGGGTGACAGAATCCGCATGAATGCCATTAATAATCCTAGGGTTTATATGCGTTCGTTGGCTACGCGTCAATCGAATTTAGCTTTATCAAAATATGTCAACGAAGCCATTCAAGTATTAAAAGCGGCTAAGTATGACATAATTATTTTAGAAACTTCTGGAATTGGGCAAAGTGATACCGAAATCATGGAACATTCTGATGTTTCACTTTATGTAATGACACCAGAATTCGGTGCAGCCACACAATTGGAGAAAATTGACATGTTGGATTTTGCCGATTTAGTGGCTTTGAATAAATTTGACAAACGAGGTGCTTTGGATGCTATTCGCGATGTCAAAAAACAGTACCAACGCAACCATAATCTCTGGGACGAAAATGTTGATGCTATGCCTATTTTCGGAACAATCGCTTCACAGTTCAACGATCCTGGGATGAATACGCTCTACAAATCTATTATGGATAAGATTGTAGAAAAAACAGGAGCAGATTTGAAATCTACTTTCGAAATCACTCGTGAGATGAGCGAAAAGATTTTCGTTATTCCTCCTCACAGAACCCGTTATTTATCCGAAATTGCTGAAAACAACCGAAAATATGACGAAACAGCCCTTTCTCAAGTAGAAGTAGCTCAAAAATTATATGGCATTTACAAAACCATTCAATCTGTTGCTAATACTGAACTTTCGATTACAAAAGCAGGAATAGACGATGCTTTTGTCATTCAGACGAATGAGAAATCTCATCCTTTTTTACAATTATTACTCATAGAATTCGACAGAGTAAAAATGAATCTTGATCCTTACAATTGGGAAATAATTTTGACATGGGAAGAAAAA
>CALPKO020000206.1 GCA_943324165.2 Bdellovibrio sp. ZAP7
AATATTATTTTTTTGTTGCAATTCCATTAATTTATAAGAAGAAATCTCGTTGTGCGTACCCGCAAAAATCGACATTTTGTCTAAATGTTCCATCATATAAATTACCGCTTCATCGTAATTTTTATCTGTTGCCTCTTTACTGGCACAAATTGGTGTAGGATAACCTTTTTCTTCGGCACGCTTATGTTCTTTTTCCATATAAGCACCGCGGACAAGTTTCATTCCAATGAAAAAATTATCAGAAATGGCGCGTTGGTGCAATTTTTTCAAATAATCCAATCTGTCCCAACGGTACAATTGCAAAGTATTGAAAACTATCGCTTTTTGTTGGTTGTATTTGCGCATCATTTTTTCGACCAAATTGTCTGCGGCATCTTGCATCCAGCTTTCTTCGCCATCTATCAAAAGTGCAACATCCTTATCAAAAGCAGCTTTACAAACGGTGTCAAAACGGTTTTCAACTCTATTCCATTCCGATTGTTCATCATTAGAGAGGGCTAGTCCTTCTCCGATTTTTTCGTACAATTCAAATCTTCCAAAACCAGTTGGTTTAAAAACTGCAAACGGAATTGATTTTTTTTCTTGAGCAAAATCGATGGTTTTTAGCGTCATTTCGACTGCTTCATCAAAACAAGACTCGTCTTCTTTGCCTTCTACAGAATAATCCAAAACTGATGAAACGCCTTTAGTGTACATTTTATCAACAACTTTAAGACAATCATCTTCGCTAATTCCACCACAAAAATGGTCGAAAACCGTAGCTCTAATCAATCCTTCAACTGGCAAATGCGCTTTCAATGCAAAATTAGTAACTGCCGTTCCAATTCGCACTAATGGTTGGTTGTCAATCATCTTAAATAAAAAATAAGCCCGATCTAATTCGGTGTCACTTTTTAATGCGAATGCGGTTGCGGTATTGTTGAATATTTTATCCATTAAGGTTTAATGTGGTTTTTAATTTGTCTTTTAAGGATTTTTTACTAGTCGTTGTGTAAAAACGCTTGTCTATTAAGCAAGGTTTCATCACTTTCAACATGGTTATCATCCGGAACGCAACAATCAACAGGGCAAACTGCTGCACATTGCGGTTCATCATGAAATCCTTTGCATTCCGTGCATTTTCCCGGGACAATATAATAAATATCATCAGAAATTGGTGTCTGCGCTTCGTCGGAATCTACCGCGGTTCCATCAGGCAATATCACTTTCCCTTTCAATTTAGTGCCATCTTTGTAACGCCAATCGTCTGCTCCTTCATAAATTGCTGTATTGGGACATTCTGGTTCGCAAGCACCGCAATTGATACATTCGTCTGTTATAATTATTGCCATTTTTTTATTTTAGATTAAGGATTTTGCATTTAAGAATTTCTAAAATTTGAAATATTAAATAAATCAAAATCATCAATTGTTTTCTTTATTTTTGCACAAAATTACAATCTAATCTACTTATAAACAAATAAACAAATGTTACAAAACGAAATAAAAACTGGTTTTATAGAATTAGGGAAATTTTTGGGTCAATTTTCTGAAAATGAAGCCACAAAAAACCAAAGTGTTTTGAACAATGACTTGTTTTTTAAAGATTTTAAAGATTTAATTTCACTGTCGCAATCGCACAATGGTTGGTACACGCCTGACAATGTATATTTTTCTATTCAATCGTGGGCAAAAGCTCTGAAAAAAGACAATTTAGACCATTGGCTGTCGGTTTATGATTTTAGTAATTTTGAAAAAAAACAAAAAACCGTTGGTTTGATTTTAGCCGGAAATATTCCGTTAGTTGGTTTTCATGATTTTCTTACTGTTTTAATTTCGGGTCATAAAGTTTTGGTAAAAACATCCTCAAACGATCAAATGCTATTACCTTTTTTAGCCAATTATTTAATTTCGATTAATAAGGATTTCAAAAATCGCATCACTTTCGTAGAGGGAAAACTAGAAAACTTTGATGCCGTTATCGCCACTGGAAGCAACAACACCGCGCGCTATTTTGAATATTATTTTAAAGATAAACCTACTATAATTCGCAAAAACAGAAATTCGATTGCTGTTTTAGATGGTTCAGAATCCAAAGAACAAATGATTGCTTTGGGCGAAGATATATTTCGTTATTTTGGTCTAGGTTGTCGCAATGTATCTAAAATTTTTGTTCCAAAAAACTATAATTTCGATTTGTTTTTCAACGGAATGTTTCCTTATCAAGATGTAATAAAATATGAAAAGTATGCCAATAACTACGACTACAATAAAGCTGTTTTTTTGATGAGTAATTTTAATTTATTAGACAATGAATTCCTCATAATCAAAGAAGACACAAGTTTTGCCTCGCCAATTTCGAGTGTTTTTTATGAATTTTACGAAGATTTATCTGATTTAAAAAACAGATTAAAAGCTGAATCAGATCAAATTCAATGTATTGTTTCTAAAAATTTAATAGAAAATTCAATTGATTTTGGACAAACACAACAGCCCAACCTTTGGGATTATGCGGATAATGTAGACACATTGAAGTTTTTACAGGAAATTTAGAATTTTACATTTTCATAAATATCAATCAGATTCAAAGTCACTTCAATTGATTTGATAATAAAGTTTTGTTCGACATTTTTATACTCAGTTAACAACCAAGTGCTGTCTTCATTTTTGGTATAATGAATCACGTGAACTGCCTCACTATCAATTAAAATGTACTCTTTTAAAGAATCAAGTGCTCGATACAAAGCAAATTTTTGACCTTGGTCATAATTTCGGGTAGATTTTGAAAGAATTTCAATAATCACCGTTGGATTTGTAGCAGTGTCTGCAACTTCGTCTATCAATTCTGGTTCATTACAAAAAACACTGATATCAGGATAAGTAAACAATGTTGATTTTGGAATATTTACTCTAAAATCGCTACCGTAAGGACGACATTTCTTTCCTTTCAATTGCATTGCAATTTCAGGAAAAGTATTACTGAAAATTTCATTGTGTTGTTTTGATGCACCACTCATTGCGAAAATTTCACCTTGAAAATATTCGTGTTTTTCTAACGATAATCTCTCCGCCGCAAGATATTCTTCTTGAGAAATGTATTTTAATTCTGGAAATCCCATTTTGAAAAATTTTGAATACAAAGATAAATCATTTTTTTATACATTTGTGAAAATCAACCGTTATGAAAAAAATAACTTTCCTTTTCATTTTAGTTTTTAATAGTAGTTCCGGACAAAATCTAGCTGGTTTCTATCCAACAAACGGAGCAACTGGCGCCCAATTTGGTTATAAAATCGATGCTGACAACAACAACATTTTGGTTGCTAGCCAAAATAACTTAAATCTAAACAATAATATTGGTAAAGTTTATTTGTTTGAAAATACAGTTAACGGAATTAATCAAACCAATACTTTTTATCCTTCAGATGCCTTATCTAGTGATGAATTTGGAAGTGCAATCTCTATCAAAAATGATTTTATAGCAATAGGTTCTCCAAAAAATGATGAATTAGGTGAAAATGCAGGAGCAGTTTACATTTATAAAAAAACGAATAATATTTGGGATTTCAGTCTAAAAATAACTGCTTTTGATGGTGCATCAGAAAACCAATTTGGTCAAAATGTAAAATTAATTGAAGATTATTTGTTTGTCAGTTCCTTCCTAGTCAATATCAATATCAATTTACCTATTAAAGCTGCAATTTACGTTTATCATTTTGATGGTGCAAATTGGATTTTTAAGCAAAAAATATTTTCGGAAATAGGTAGTTTAGGTTTTGGTAAAATAGATACTGACGGAAATTCTATTTTAATTGAAGAAAATGGATTTACCACTATTCTGAAAAAATTCGAATTGGTTAATTCAAATTGGGAATTCCAGAATCAAATCGTAATTGGCAATTTAGAGGAACAAATAAACGACTTTAGCTATGATAATAATAAAATTTACTTGCTTTCAAATGATTTGAATTTTGGTTGTAAGGTAAAAGAATTTTCTAATGTAAACAACGAATGGCAAATTACAACTACGATTCCGATTTCATTTAGTGATCAATATTATTCA
>CALPKO020000207.1 GCA_943324165.2 Bdellovibrio sp. ZAP7
GATTGGCGATGCCCATGTGACAACAGCCAATGTTGCTGCTTCCAACGGAGTAGTGCATGTGATTGACAAAGTTTTAATGCCAAAAATGTAGCTTTCAATCTTTCATCGAATGCCATCAAGTAGCAAAAGTGTTGTAAGGTTGTTGCTTGAAAACAAAGTTACCCGGCACCTTTACATTAGTTATTAAATAACATTAAAATCAAATCATGAAAAAATTAAAATTGTTTACTGCTGTATTATTTGTAGCAGTTGTCAGTGCAACTGGGTTTGCACAATCCAACAAAACTGTTGTCGAAAACGCCATTGCATCAAAATACCACACCACATTGGTTGCGGCGATTAAGGCAGCTGGTTTGGTTGAAACTTTGTCTGGCGAAGGACCTTTTACGGTGTTTGCACCGACAAACCAAGCTTTTAACAAATTGCCAAAAGGAACTTTAGCCATGTTGCTAAAACCAGAAAACAAAAGCAAATTGGCAGCTGTCTTGACTTACCATGTTGTTGCAGGAAATTTAGACAGTAAAGCGATTATTGCAGCCATCAAAAAAGGGAATGGCGCTGCTACTTTAACCACCGTTCATGGAGGTAAATTAGTTGGAAAAATTGTTGGGGAAGATGTTGTTTTAACCGACGAAAAAGGAAACAATGCCAAAGTTACCGCAGTAGATATTACCTCGTCTAACGGAGTAATTCATGTGATTAACAAAGTAGTTTTGTCGAAATAACGAATAGCATTAAATGTAATTAATACCGCCAAAGGCGGTATTTTTTTTGGTTCCTGCTACCGCAAACCTATTCGAGTGGGGTGGTTTATAAATTAAAGCGTTTGTCTTTTTGATTCCTCGTGCCTCGGAATAACAGCGTTCCTCGGAATGACAAGTATGGGAGGCATGACAAGTCCAGCAGAAATCACAAAAAGCAATAACTCCAAAATCTGAAATCAACAAAAAACCGTTGATCCAAAATCTGCAATCCTTAAATAAACGGTTCGGTCAATTTGTTTTTAAAGGAAAATAAAACCAATCCAACTTTGGTTTTTATTTTATACCTATCAAATAAGGAAGTGCGGTATAAATTAATTGACTGTTTAGAAACTCCCATGATTTCTGCTATTTTTTCATAGGTATGTTCTTTCTCACTACAAACCAAAGTCAGGAACTGCAATTCGCGCGAACTCAGTGTTAGATCCATTGGAGAATCCTCTACAAAATCATATTCCCGCATCCTTTTCAAGATGTCGGTAAAATTGTTGAAACCTAATTTTACAATATTTTCTAGAGAAAATTTCAAGTCATGAGCAGAACAATTTTTATTCAAAAATCCTCTTGCGCCATAACAGTAGGCTTCGTTAATAATGTTTTCGTCAAAATGTTGGGTCAAAAGCAAAACTTTGTATTCTTCTTGCCTTTTTTCTATTTCTTTTAAAACTTCAATCCCATTAAGGTTGGGCATTGAATAATCTAAAATAAAAACGTCTGGTTGAGTGGCTAAGGGCAAAGCATCTAAAAATTGTTGCCCGCTTTCAAATTCTAGAACCACCTCAAAACCACCCAATTTTTCTAACAAATCTCTCATTCCCAGCCGAACAATGGCGTGATCATCGATGATACAGATACTAATATTATTCATTTTGAGGGAATTTTGTTAAAAATAAATGTGTTCCTTGATTGATTTCTGAGGTTAAACTTACACTATATTTTATCATTTCGGCACGTTTTCGAATATTTATTAATCCTAAAGATTGTGCTTTGGTTGTGCTTTCGGTGTCAAATCCAATACCGTTATCAATAATTTCCATCTTAAAATTGGCAAGAAAATCTATGGTAATGTCAATCTTAGTGGCTTTTGCATATTTTAAACAGTTGCCAATGGTTTCTTGAAAAATCCTAAAAACAAAAATCTTTTCTATATCAGAAAGGACTATTTCACCTTTGGTATAATTAAAATTAACTTGGATGTTTTTAACTTTTTTGATTCTAATAACCTCATTTTCGATTGCTTTTTGCAAATCATTTTGCACTATCAATTGATTGTTCATCGAGTGGCTCAAATCGCGAATAGATTTTGAAATTTGTGCAACACTATCAGTCAACTTGTCTAAATCTTCTTTGAGGCATTCGTCATCAAGTTTGATTTTTTCTAATTGAAAATTTAAAAAAGTCAGTTGTTGTCCAATATCGTCATGCAAATCTTGCGAAATATTCACAAACACTTGTTCTTGGGTTTCGATAATGGTTTTGTTTAGCGTTTCTTGAAAAGCCAGTTTCTTTAAGTTGTGTTCTTTTATTTTTTTGACGTACAGTTTAATCAGTATAACACAAAACAAAATAAGTAGACTTATCAAAAGCAAGCAAATAACAATTCCTATAGCAATCTCTTTAAGCATTTAGTTTTCGTTCTTTAAAAATGTAAATGTTGATTAGTGAATAAAAAATAATATTAACAAAATAATTGACCAGTTGATAAAGTTCTAAATCCAAAAAAACGGCTGTTGTTGCTATTCCATTAAACTTAAAAGCAAACATAAAACTCAATCCTAAAAAAAACAATATCGGACTGCTGATCAAAATAAATTGATTGGACTGAAAAAATGCTATTGCTTCAGATTTCAGTAATTGAAATGCACAATAGATATAAATGATCAAATAAAGAAATGAACCTATTAAAAAGTTGGTTTTATTAAAACCTCCATCGCTTATTATAAAGGAAATGGTAATTAAGACTGTAAAAGTTAAAATCACAAATCTTTTTTGTTTTTTAAAAACATTTAAAAGTAAAGCCAACCATAAAAAAAACTGAAAAGCCACGCTTACATTATAAAAAAAGCGAAAGTTATAATCGTAAATCGTTGAAAATATGGTTACAATTTCAGTAGTGAAATAAATTGATAAAATATAAAAAAGCAACTTGCTTTCACTGTTTTGTTTGTTCAGGTAAAAAAGACCAAACAAAAAAGTGATGACAACAATAATTACAATAAGATTAATATAATCGGACATCATTTTTTTTACGGCTATGTTTAAATAGGATTTTTTGAAAAATCATAATAACTAGATTGGTCTTTGTAAGTAAACTTCATAATAACCCTTCCATCTGCTAAAATAGTAAAAAGAAAATGACAATTGCGGTATTCTCCTTTACTAATTGGTTGTTGTAAATTTTTAAAAACAATAGCACTCACTAATGCAGATGAAAAACTATTTGTATTGAACTTTTGGATTGAGGCAATGCTAATTTTGGCTGATTCGGGTTGGTTATCTGTTTTATTAACTTCGATATAATGCTCATAACTTGGATTATAGATATCAATCGCATAATTGTAATTTAAAGACAATAAAGTTTTACTTTCAAAATAAAAATGATAGATATTATTTTCGGCCTCGGTAATGTATTCTAATTCTATGTTGTCATTGGGATCAAGCACATGCGCTTTTTGAATAACGTTATAACTTCTTGCATAATCAATAAAGTTAGTGTTTAAGCGAAGCCATTTGGCAATATTAACCCGTCCGTTTTCCATTGCAGTCAGGTCAACTGTTATAGTGCTTTCGGTTTCGTCACAAATGTACGCGCTCATGTTTACACCTGCTTTAACATTATTTGCTTTCCATTCTTCCTCAGAAAGTCGTGCTGCTAATATTTTATCTACATCAATGTAAATAACAAATTCTGGGCAGTCTGTTGGCATTTGGTTGGTGGTAGAAAAAAGGACAAGAGGGTTTACTAAAGGTTTTTTCATAATTGCAAATATTTTGATGTTTAAATTAAATTTCGCAAATATTAAAAAATTAAGCAATACAAAGCACTAGTAAAAAGACCAGTTTTTCACTAGTAAAAAGACTAGTTATGCAAAAAAAATGATAATTGTCAGTATTTATTGGGTGTTTGGGATTTTATTTTATTGCAAAATGCTTAATAAAATTTTTTTTATGTTAAAAAAGCACTTTTTTTAACATAAAAAACTGATTTAAAATAAAATCTAGTTCATAAAAAAAAAATAAGACATAAATCAGAATCTTGTTCCTTAGGCCC
>CALPKO020000208.1 GCA_943324165.2 Bdellovibrio sp. ZAP7
AACATCAAGGTTTTTCAAATTGTGCACTTGAGCACCTTTAATAATAATATTTTTCTTTGGATCTAATGTGGAAATATCTTGCGTAATCATCACTAATTTTTAGGAATACAAATATAGTTAATTAACCTGCGTTAATGGTGCCAAAAAGCGGAAGGTATTTGATTTTATTTTCGAGAGCAATATAGGTACAATGGGAAATAAAACAACTTTCTTTTTTACCTTAATCGTTTTCTAAGCAATAAAAACATACCAAAATGTCATGAAAAATACCTTTATTTTACAAAAATAAGTGATTTGTCACACAACAACGCCACAACAATATTAAAAACTAACAATGGTATTAATTAGTTTATAAATTAAAAAAATCCTTATAAAGTGGCTATTTCAAACGATTTCGTTTCAAAATATCATGTATAGTTTTTATATAGTCAAACATAATTTGGAAATAACTTTAAATGCTTACATTTGAACTTTAACTTAAAATTAAATATCATGAAAAAAATTACTTTATTATTAATGTTCGTTACTACAACTTTTATGACCGCTCAGCAGGTGGTTGTTCAAAATTTCGAAACTTCTACTTCATTTACATTTGCTGGATTTGAAGGTTTGTCAAGTGCTTCAATTGAAACAGATCCGGCAGCTGGCGGAACTAGAATGAACAACTTGAAATTAGTTAGTCAATCAGCTGGAAATCCATGGCAGGGTGCTGAAATCGTGCAGACAGATGCAATCATTAAATTAACAACAGACAAGACAGTACAAATTGACGTATATGCTACTCAGGCTTTTACAATGTTAGCTAAAGTTGAATTAGGAACTGGGCCAATTTCTGCTTGTTCTCAAAATTATACAACGCCAAACACTTGGCAAACCTTGACTTTTACTTTTACACAATCTTTAGATGGAACAGGAGTAGCAAACGGAAGCTACCAAAAATTAGTATTTTTTCCAAATTGGAAAGCTACAAATGATGGATTCAACAGTCCTCCTGGGAATTTTACAGTATATGTTGACAATGTAACCGCCGAGACTGCAGCAGTCATTCCGCCAGCACAGCCTGCAACAGCAGCTCCAACACCTCCAAACAGACCAGTTGCTGATGTAAAATCTATTTTTAGTAATGCATACACAAATGTTGCAACATTAAATTACTCAGGTGCAGACGGACAACCAAGTAATGATAATACCTATAATACAAGCTGGTGTGGCGCAACAACTTCACTTGTTTCAATTGAGGGTAATGACACAAATAAAATTATTGGCTTAGGTTGTGAAGGAATTGCTTTTCTAGCTGGAAGATTTGACGCAACAGACTTTACCCATTTCCACATGGATTTTTGGACAGAAACAGCCACAGCTGATAAAAGTTTTAATATAAAATTAGTTAACTGGAATGGTGGTGTTCAAGAAGCAAATGCAATTGAGTTTTCTGTTACAAATGTTAATTTTTTAACCAATCCAAATCCAGGAACATGGATTCCTTTAGATATTCCACTGTCAAACTTTACAATTGCAGGTGGCGGAAATGCAAGTATAAATGACATAGCTCAATTTGTTATTACTTCAGATTTAGGAACAGTATATTATGATAATGTGTATTTACATAAAAACACTTTAGGAACTGTAAACTTTAATGTTGCAAATGTAAAAATGTATCCTAATCCAACAAAAAATACGTTTACTATTGCTGCAAAAAACAATATTCAAAGTGTTTCAGTTACAAACATGTTAGGCCAAGAAATATTAAAAAGCAATCCTAACAATTTGTCAACATCTATAGATTTGTCTTCTTTTCAAAATGGTGTTTATATTGTAAAAACAACAGTTGATGGAAATGTTTCAAGTTCAAAAATCATAAAAGAATAGGTAAAAAAAGATTTTAACTTTTTTTTTAAAAACACGTCGAAAGGCGTGTTTTTTTTGTACTTGTTTTTTAAAGAAATAATTATTAAAACACTTTATTGCTACAGCAATAATTTAAACTTGATACTTAAAAATTGCAAATTAGAAAGGATAGCTGATTCCTGAAAGTTTTTACTTTAGAGCTAGAATCTAAAATAATTAAAATTGAATTAATTATGTTTAAATTACAAATAAAAAAGGAGTTGTTGTTTTCCCACAAACCAAACTTATTTAAAAATCTAAATCTATAACGTTTGCGTGGAAAAATCCTGATGTGGAGCTTGAAAAATCATTTTTAGACTAGTTGTGGCGTATTTTGACTATACGTTTTTGCTAAATTTAACTATACGACAACTCAACATCAGGTCGTTTTAGAGAATAAAAACCATTTTTTATTATATTTTTGAATTCTAAATATTCATCATTTTCATATGATTTTGATATAGATAAGCTAAAAAAGATACAAAAAACAGCAGTGTATGTTTTTTGTTGTGGCTCTTTTAATGTTTTTTGTTTTTTAAATTATATTTTTATAAAATAATTAACAGAAAACATTTATGAAGCAAGTTGATCTTTATTTAAAAACAAACAGCAGTCACCAAATGATTTCTTAAAACCAACAATAAGCATTTAAACCAAATTAAAATTTTTAAATTTAACTCGATCACATGAAAAAACTATTTCTATTTCTAATTTTTTGTTGTTTTTCATCTTCATTTTTTGCACAATCAGATAAGGTTAGTGTTATAAAAGATAAAGATGATTTTAAACTTCTAGTAAACAATAACCCTTTATTTGTTAACGGGATGAATTGGAATTACGATCCAATTGGTACCAATTACAATTATAGTTTGTGGAAACAATCCGATGATGTAATTAAGGCAGCATTAGACAATGAAATGAGCCTGTTGAAAAATATGGGCGTAAATACCATTAGACAATATGTTGGAATCCAACCCAAGTGGATAACCTACATCTATCAAAAATATGGGATTTATACAATGTTAAACCATTCATTCGGTAGATACGGTTTAACCTTAAATGGAAATTGGGTTCCAAACACAGAATATTCTAATCCTGCAACCAGACAACTTTTGTTGAAAGAAACGCAAGATATGATCCAAGAATACAAAAATACGCAAGGATTACTTATTTTTCTTTTAGGAAATGAAAATAACTATGGCTTGTTTTGGGATGGTGCAGAAACAGAAAACATTCCGTTAGAAGATAGAAAATCAACAAAACGTGCTAAAGACATGTACAAACTATTTAACGAAGCTGTTGTTGCAATGAAAAAAATTGATTCTTCGCATCCAATCGCAATGTGTAATGGAGACTTATTGTTTTTAGATATTATTGCCCAAGAATGTAAAGATGTTGATATTTTTGGAACTAATATGTACCGTGGTGTCTCTTTCGGAAATGCATTCAGCGAAGTTAAAAATAAACTTAACAAACCAATGCTTTTTACTGAATTTGGATCTGATTCTTTCAATGCGATAGAAAATGCGGAAGATCAAAAATCGCAAGCCTATTTTATGGTTAATAACTGGAAAGAAATTTATGAAAATGCAGCTAATTTAGGGAAATCAGGAAATACCTTGGGAGGATTTACTTTCCAATTCAGTGATGGTTGGTGGAAATTTGCTCAAACAAAAAACCTTGATGTGCATGATACAAATGCTTCGTGGTCAAACGGAGGTTATTCTTTTGATTATATTCAAGGTCAAAACAATATGAACGAAGAATGGTTTGGCGTTTGCGCGAAAGGACCAGTTAGCCCGAGAGGTCTGTATGAGTTATATCCAAGAGCCTCCTATTATGCATTAAAAGAAGCTCATAATATAAATCCTTATGAAAATGGAACAACTTTACAAGGAATTGATAATCATTTTAAAAGTATTCAACTAATAGATGCTGTCTTAAAAGCAAGAGGCGACAAAGCAGCATTGGGAGGTAATAGTTCCGAAATTATAAAAATAAGTAATCTTAGAGCAGAATTCACAACCTTCAATACAGGAGGAACATTAATTACGACGCCAATAGCGGCAAATCCCTCAAATTCTCAATTTCCAAATAAGTTGGGATTTGATCACATGCAATCCTACTTTTTTGGTGTGGAAGG
>CALPKO020000209.1 GCA_943324165.2 Bdellovibrio sp. ZAP7
CTTTTGCGCCCACCGGAATTGTGAGTGTTTTTCCTGATGGCACGCCCGCAAAACCATAAACAACATAGGGTTTATCTGTTTTAAATGTGAATTCATCCCCGTTATCTGGGTGGTTATTGATTAAATTTCGCCCTCGCACCGTTGCAACGCTGTTGTCGGGATTGAATCCGGCAGGAATCGTTTCGTAAATGCCATTCGCGCGATTGGGATAAATAAAATAGGCATCTTGAATAAGCGTTACTAGTTCGACAGTTTGAAAATTTGTTCCTTCTCCAAATTGAATTTGGTCTGTGTATAAAAAGTCTGTGGGATTGACATCGGTGATATCTGCAGTGGTTTCAATAAAAATGAATAAGCTGTCTTTGGCTAACAATTCTACATTATTGAAAATTTTGCCATTATTTCCTTGCATTCCATCGACCATCATGCGGTATTTCGAACTTAAACCTTTTTCCAATTGTAAAGTTGGAATCTTGATGTCTTTGTCGCTTTTATTATATACTTTCAACGTGTAGGTACTTGATCCAATGTTTTTGAAAACGGTATCAAGATAAACAGTGTCTTTAGAAAAAGCCAAATTTCCAACACTAGGTTCAAAATTAAAATCGCTTCTGCAAGCTGAAAAACTAATTAAAACGCCAACAAAAAGCAAGTATAGAAAGGTACGCATCAATTTTATATTTTTTGTAAAAATAGTTATAAATTGTATTATTTGAAAATTTAATAGTAGAACGTTATAAGCACAAGTTTATTTTAGTTTGAAGCTATGGATTGTAGTTGTTTCTGAGGAAATAAGAAGAAAAATAGTTTATTTTTGTAACAAAGGGAATACATAGGATAGAATTATATAAGTCGATTAAAACTATCATTACATATAAAAATTACGGATAATTAAAACACAATCGTACCTAATTTTTAAAAGTAGTAATTACTTATCTTTGCAATAAAAAATGATTTTTGATAAAGAAAAAATATTGAAAATGTGCAATGAGTTTTCCAATAACACTTTAATGGAAACTTTAGAAATTGAATATATTGATGCAGGTGAAAAATTCTTAAAAGCAAAAATGCCAGTTAATTCAAGAGTTCATCAGCCAATGGGGTTGCTTCACGGTGGTGCAGCAGTTGCTTTAGCAGAAAGCGTAGGAAGTGCTGCGTCTTTCTTGTTTATCAACGAGAAAAACCAAGAAGTTCGTGGAATTGAGATTGCTGCCAATCATCTTAAAAGTAAGCGTTCGGGGACTGTTTTTGCAACAGCAACAATTATTCACAAAGGGAGAAGCATTCACTTATGGGAAATTAAAATCACAGATGAAAACAATCAGCTTATTTCTATTTGCAAATTAACCAATATGATTTTACCTAAAAGAACAACTGCTGAATAATGGATTTATTTGATAAAATTGAAAGCCATTATCAAAAAAAGACGCCTTTTGTAGTTTACAACAAACCAGACAAAAAGGAGGTAATTGGCCTTTTTCAAAATGACAATTGTATTTATCGTACTGCAGACTTTAACGAAAAAGGTTTTGTTTTTGCAAGTTTTGATGGTAAAAATAATGTCTTGATTCCTGAAGAAAAAGCAGCAATATTTATAGAAACTTTTAATTTTTCAACTATTCAAAAGCAGGACAACATTGTTTTTCAAGAGGACGATGGTGCGAAAAGTAACCATAAAATTTTAGTTCAAAAAGGAATTGATGCTATTCACAACCAATTGTTTAATAAAGTAGTTTTATCTAGAAAAGAAACTATATCTTATTTGAATTTTGACCTGATAGAGACTTTCGAAAATCTGTTAAATCAATATCCTTCGGCCTTTACTTATTGTTTTTTTCATCCCCAAACGGGACTATGGATGGGTGCGTTTTCTGAACAATTATTAAAAATCGATGGAGCTGTATTCTCTACAATGTCATTAGCAGGAACTCAAAAATTTGATGATGCAAAAGAAATAATTTGGCAAAAAAAGGAACAAGATGAACAGCAAATCGTTACGAATTATCTTGTTAAAGAACTAAATACAGCAATCAATAATTTAGAAGTTTCAAGCCCATATACCATTAAAGCAGGTAATTTATTGCACCTTAAAACAGATGTTATTGGGAGTTTAAATGAAAATCATAAGCTGAAAAATATCATACAAATTTTGCATCCAACCCCAGCAGTTTGCGGATTTCCAAAAGAGAGTGCCAAAAAATTTATTCATGAAAATGAAAATTATAACCGTGAGTTTTATGCAGGATTTTTGGGAGAATTGAACAAAGATTTCGACACAAATGAAAACAAAACAGATTTGTTTGTAAATTTGCGTTGTATGAAAATTGAAGCTAACACAATTAATTTTTATGCTGGTGGCGGAATTACAAAAGATAGTATTCCCGAAAAAGAATGGGAGGAAACAGTCAACAAAACCAATACGATGAAAAGTTGTATTTTATAAAATAAACAATATGAAATTAGATATATTGGCTTTTGGTGCGCATCCAGATGATGTTGAATTGGGCTGCGGAGGCACAATTGCAAAAGAAATTGCTTTAGGCAAAAAAGTTGGGATTGTAGATTTGACCAGAGGAGAATTAGGAACCCGCGGCTCAGTCGAAATCCGTGACCAAGAAGCTAAAAATGCTGCCGAAATTTTAGGGGTTGTAGTTCGAGAAAACCTCAATATGCGTGACGGTTTTTTTCTCAACGACGAACAGCACCAACTTCAGGTTATAAAAATGATCCGCAAATACCAACCAGAAATTGTATTATGCAACGCAATTGAAGACAGACACATCGACCACGGAAAGGGTAGTGCTTTAGTATCTGATGCTTGTTTTTTGTCTGGATTAATTAAAGTTGAAACCGTTTTGAATGGCGAAGTTCAAAAGCAATGGCGACCAAAATTAGTGTACCATTATTTGCAATGGAAAAATCTTAAACCGGATTTTGTAGTGGATATTTCAGAACACAACGATAAAAGGAAAGCGGCAATTTTGGCATACAGTTCGCAATTTTATGATCCAAACAGCGAAGAACCAGAAACATTAATTGCTACAAAAAACTTCCTCGACAGTTTGAGTTATCGTGCGCAAGATTTAGGAAGATTAGTTGGTGTAGATTTTGCAGAAGGATTCAATGTTGAAAGGCATTTGGCAGTCAATAGTTTGGGAGATTTGATATAATTTTTTTGCAAATTGCTTTGTAAACCTAAACTTTTATAATATATTTGCACCCGTTAAACAAATGGTGATTGTAGCTCAGCTGGTTAGAGCATCGGTTTGTGGTACCGAGGGTCGCCGGTTCGAACCCGGTCATTCACCCAGAAAGTAAAAGCTTCGAAGCAATTCGAGGCTTTTTTTGTTATATCAACTTATATTTTAAAATTCACTTGATTTATCGTAATTTTGAAATTATAAATATGCTATTCTTTGAGAACAACTACAATCATAAACATTGATAATCCATCTGTTTTTAAACAAAAAATGTTGGCTTGGTCACAACAATTTCGCGAGATTGTATATTTAGACAGCAACAATTATCCAAGTCATTATTCAAATTACGAGTGCGTTGTGGCAGTTGATGCCTTTACTTCTATAAAAACGGATTACTTCAACGCTTTTGAGGATTTAAATCAATACCAACAAACCACCAAAGATTGGCTTTTTGGTCATTTGAGTTATGATTTAAAAAATAACATTGAAGATTTACATTCTAATAATTTTGATGGATTGGGTTTCCCTGATTTGTATTTTTTCCAACCGAAGAAACTGTTTTTACTGAAAGAAAATAATTTGGAAATCAAATATTTAAACCTCTGCGATGATGAAATTGATGAAGATTTAAAAGAAATTGAAAACACCAATTTTGCAATTAAACTTTCCGAAAACCCAATAAAGGTTGAAGTGCAGCAACGCATTTCGAAAGAAGAATACCTATTAAAATTAACCAAAATGTTTTCACACATCAATTTAGGAGACATTTATGAAGCCAACTTTTGTATGGAATTTTTTGCCGAAAATGCTACAATTGATCCAATAGC
>CALPKO020000210.1 GCA_943324165.2 Bdellovibrio sp. ZAP7
GAAAATGTTACTTTTGATAATGACGCAGAAAATGCTATTTATCGCATGAAACAAAACTCAGATTTTACTTATTTAGAATCGAATACTAAGAATTTCGAAATTACCTTTGATCAAAATGTAACCATAAAAAAGCCTGCTATTGCAATTGATATTAAGGAAGATGCAATCAAAAAAGAGGATAAATTCTGGAGCGTTTACAGAAAAGATAGTTTAGATATTCGAAGTAAAAACACTTATGCCATGTTAGATAGTATCAATAAAAAAATCAAAATTGACCAAAAAGTTTTCATTGGAAGAAAAATTTTAAATGGATATGTACCAATTGGTTCTTTTGATTTTGATTTAAGGCAGTTGATAAGTTATAACAATTTTGAAGGATTCAGATTGGGTGCAGGAGGCATTACCAATGAAAAACTTTCAAAAATATTTAAAATGGATGGTTATGGTGCTTACGGAACCAAAGACGGAAAATGGAAATACCGAGTAGGAGCTGCTTTAAGAGTTGGGAAATTCTCAAATACTTGGATTGGTGGAAATTACACGGATGACATTCGTGAAATTGGTAGTACAAGTTTTTCGATTGATAAACGTATTTTCAAACTTTATGATCCACGACCAATTAACGTAAGTACATTTTATCAATATAAATCACAAAATGCCTATATTGAAACGAAAATCATTCCTAAAACGGAGAGTATTTGGCAAATTAGCCAAACTGAAGTAGTTCCTATTTTTAATTACATCTTTAATTATGATGGTAAATCTTATGATAAATTTAGGATAACTGCAGCAATGTTGTCTTTACAATGGAATCCTTTTAGTAATTTCATGCAAACGCCAAACGGTCGTGTAGAAATTGATAAACACTATCCAAAATTTACCTTTCAGTTTACAAAAACATTACCTAATGTAATGAAGAATGATTTTGATTTTGGGAAAATTGATTTTAAAACGGAGTACCAAAGAAAGTTTTTGAGTGGCCAAAAAATTAATTTTTTTGCGCAAATAGGATGTGCTTTTGGTGCTGTCCCGTTGACGCATTTGTACAACACATCTCCGAATAATTTAAACAAAGAGACCATTATTCAGAGAATAACTTTTGCTGGTAAAAACAGTTTTGAAACCATGTTTTTCAACGAATTTTTCTCCGATAGGTATGCGATGTTGCAAATTAAACACGGATCGCAGCGGGTCGCTATTTTTAAAAAAATTAAACCTTCTTTGGTCTTTGTAACCCGAATGGCCTTCGGAACTTTAGAGCACAAAGAAAGGCATTTAGGATTGAATTATAAAACGTTAGAAAAAGGATTTTTTGAATCTGGAATCGAATTAAACCAAATTTATAAAGGGTTTGGGCTCTCTGGATTTTATAGATACGGACCAAATCAATTGGTAAGAATGCAAGACAATATTTCTTTAAAGCTGAGTTTTGTTTTGGATTTGGGACTATAAAATTCCCTGCAAATAAGCTAGTGAATTTTTTAAAAATGACTTCGAATGAATTGTAAAGTTTCTTAAATAAATTCAAAAAGTGGTCAAGCAAATTCCTACACTAAAAGTACTGATTTTTGAATAGTTATTGAACGCCAATTGATGTTCTGCAATTTCTATAAAAATAGCAACATCGTTGCTGTCTTGCAAGCCTAGACTCAATTTTCGATAAGCACCAGATAAATTTCCTCTTCCGATTGCGAACGATTTTCCGTACCCAAATTGTGCAAATAACCTTGTTTCGTCGCCCACTTTCGGACTTAATTTGAAATTTCCATAAATGGGAATTGCAACCAATTGTTCTGTGGCTTTCCAATCAACTCCTGTATGAATTCCTAAAGCTATCCATTTGTTTTGATGAAAGCCAAATCCAAACTTTGCACTTAAACCATCAGGCAAAAACCAAGTTTTGTTGCTTCTTCCGTCAGGATAAACTTCATTGTTATTTGGATTTCCTTTTAAAGGGATTGTAATTTCAAATTGCGTAAAAGTTCTTTTTTTAGATTGTGCGAAGCTAAAAAACGAAATTGATATTGAAAAAATTAAAACGTAAAGTATTTTCATTTTTAGATTAACTTAAGTATTCTTCAAAAACACGAATATCCATAGCATTTTCAACATTATAATCGCCAATTTTTGTTCTTCGCAAAGCTGTTAAATGAGCACCTGATTGCAGTGCTTTTCCAAAATCAAAAGCGATTGAGCGGATGTAAGTTCCTTTGCTACAACTTATTCTAAAATCGATTTCAGGAAGTGCAATTCGGGTAATTTCAAATTCGGAAACAGTCGTTTTTCTTGATGCGATTTCAACTTCAAGTCCTGCACGAGCACTTTCGTACAAACGTTTTCCATCTTTTTTTATCGCTGAAAAAATAGGTGGCTTTTGGTCAATTTCACCTAAAAATTGTTTTACTGTTGCCAGTATCAAAACTTCATCAATATGTTTGACAGGAAAAATTTGATCTATTTCAGTTTCCAAATCATAAGATGGGGTGGTGGCTCCAATAAAAAACGTACCAGTATATTCTTTAATTTGTCCTTGTAATTCAGATATTCTTTTGGTGAATTTCCCTGTGCAAATCAACAAAAGTCCAGTTGCTAACGGATCTAAAGTTCCTGCATGACCAATTTTAAATTTTTTCGGAAGTCCTACTTTGTTGATTAAAAGGTATTTTAATTTATTTACCGCCTGAAAAGAGGTCCAATGCAGCGGTTTTTCAACTAAAATAATTTTCCCGTTTTGATAATCTTCGACAATAGATATCATTAAATAACAGTCAATTTTTGAATAAAAAAGTGAATCAGCAATAATGCAATTCCAGCAATAATTCTGTAATAGCCAAAAATTTTAAAACCGTTTTTGGTCAAAAATCCAATGAATGTCTTTATTGCCAACAGCGCAACTACAAATGCAACAATGTTTCCTACGATTAGAAAATTTACTTGTTCGTGGCTCAACACAAAGCCATCTTTGTAATAATCATAACATTTTTTTGCAGTTGCTCCAAACATCGTTGGAACAGCTAAAAAAAATGAAAATTCGGCTGCCGTTTTTCGGGATAATTTTTGAGACATTCCACCAACGATGCTTGCGCCACTTCTAGAAACGCCGGGAACCATTGCCAAACACTGGAACATTCCGATTTTAAAAGCTTGTAAATAACTAATTTCTTGAGATGAAAAATCGTCAGCATTGTTAAACCAGTCATCGACTTTCAATAAAATAATTCCTCCAATTAAAAGCGAAATTGCTACGGTGACAGGGTTTTCTAACAATTCGTCGATTTTTTTACTAAACAATAATCCTAAAACTACTGCTGGAATAAAGGCAACCAAAAGTTTAAAATAAAAATCAACAGTTTGAAAAAATCTTTTGAAATACAAAACTACCACCGATAAAATTGCACCAAGCTGAATTACTATAGTGAAGAGCTTGGTAAAATCATCGTGTGCAATTCCAAAAAAAGAACTGGCAATAATTAAATGTCCAGTAGAAGAAACAGGCAAAAATTCTGTAATTCCTTCAATAATGGCAAGAATTATAGACTGAAAATAGTTCATCTATTATTTTTTTGGGTTTTTTATAATCGAATACACGGTAATCCCAAAACCAATTAAAACTACCGTTGGCGCTAATCGAATTCTTCTGAAATTGAATATTTCATCGCTAAAAACTTTTGGGTCTGCACTTCCTCCACCTGCCATCAAAATAAATCCTACTGCAATAACTGCAATGCCAATTAGCAAAATTTTGTAATTTTCTTTCTCAAAAAGAAAATCGTGTTTTTTATTTTCCATTTTTATTTTAAATTATAAACAGGCTTATTTTCTCTGATTTATTTGCTATTCTTAAGTCAAAAATCTAAAATCTAAATTTGTTAATCTGCAATCAAAAATCAATAAAGATCATCAGTTCTTAGGTTCAAGAAGCGTTGTGTTGCAAAAAATGTACTGATCCATGTTATTAGAATTCCAGCGGTTAAAACGCCCAAAAGCACTA
>CALPKO020000211.1 GCA_943324165.2 Bdellovibrio sp. ZAP7
ACTAGAGAAATGATCACAGCAGCATTAACTGGAGAACTAGAAAATGTAGCATTTATAAATCACAACGTTTTTGGAATAGCAATTCCGCAGACTTGCCCAAATGTACCAAGCGAAATTTTGAATCCAAGAAATACTTGGACCGATAAAGATTTATACGATAAGAAAGCGGTTGAACTCGGGCAGAAATTCAAAGCAAACTTTGCGAAATTTGAAGAGTTTGCTAATGCTGAAATAATGGCCGGAGCGCCATTAGCATAATACCATAAAAAAAAGCGAAATCCCGAAAACTGTTTATTTTTCGGGATTTTTTTTATTGAAAGTTAGCTTTCTAAAACACTTATAATTTCGATAATTTCATTTTGGGTAGAAATTCCTTTGTCTTTAAAATACCAGCGCTGTAATTCAGTTTTTGCGACTTCATCAATAATCCCGAAGTTTTTTTTGTAAACTTCAATCATTTTTTTTGCTCCTTTTGGTCTCGGACCCCAATGGTCTGCAACTAATCCTGTTTGTTTGTCAATTATAATTAAGATTGGAATTGACTTGGCTTTTTGAATTAAGAATAAATTCATTAAAGCTTCGTTTTCATCTCTTAAAACTATTTTCAAATCAATTTTTTTGTCAGATGCCAATTCCATTTTATGAAAAACAGGCAATATTTGCGCCGCATCGCCACACCAACCCTCAGAGATGACCAACCAAATGTATTCTTTTTGTAACGTTTTAAGTTTATTGGTATTTTCCTTCGTTAAAGATAGAGTTTTGTCTAATCTCTTCATTCTTCCTTCATTCAAAAAACTATAGTGAGTCAACTTCTCAGTTTGTTCAGCTGCGGTCGATTTTTTTTCGAGCAATAAATCACTTAACAATTTTCGATATTCTGAATATGTTCTTCCCTTAAATAAAGCCGTCGCTATAATTGGATTCATTTCCTTAAAATTTATTACAAACTTAGTGTACATTTCGTTAAAATAAATATCATTTATCACTTTAAAGATTATATAATTTAAGTGTTCAAAACAATTTGATATTTTTTAGTGAGAATATTTCATAAAAAAAGAATATCGTTATATTTGCAACATAAAATTTGAAAATGAAATACAAAAGGATTCTTCTAAAATTAAGTGGCGAGGCATTGATGGGCGATAGACAATATGGAATTGACCCTGTGCGATTAGCTGAATATGCTCAAGAAATTAAAATAATTCACGATAAAGGAATTGAAATCGCCATAGTAATTGGCGGTGGGAATATTTTTAGAGGAGTAGCTGGTGCTAGTAATGGCATGGATAGAGTGCAAGGCGATTATATGGGAATGCTTGCAACCGTTATCAATGGAATGGCTTTGCAAGGTGCACTTGAAGACAAAGGAATGTTGACACGTTTACAAACTGCTTTGAAAATCGAGGCTATTGCAGAACCTTATATTAAAAGACGAGCGGTTCGTCACCTTGAAAAAGGCAGAATTGTTATTTTTGGTGCTGGAACAGGAAATCCTTACTTTACAACCGATACTGCTGCTGTTTTACGTGGCGTTGAAATTCATGCTGATGTAATTCTAAAAGGAACGAGAGTAGATGGAATTTACACGTCTGATCCTGAAAAAAATGCAGACGCCGTCAAATTTGAAGAAATATCTTTTGAAGATGTTCTTAAAAAAGGATTGAACGTTATGGATACAACCGCTTTTACGTTAAGTCAGGAAAATAAATTGCCAATCGTTGTTTTTGATATGAATAAACAAGGTAATTTGTTGAAAATTTGTAATGGTGAAAATATTGGAACGCTTGTGAAATAGCATTTTCAAAATTAAAATTTAAAAAATGGAAGAAATTGATTTTATATTAGAAAGTACCGAAGAGGCAATGAATGGTTCAATTGCACATTTGGAAAAGGAATTTTTAAATATTCGCGCTGGAAAAGCTTCTCCAGCTATGTTAGGAAGTGTTTTTGTCGATTATTATGGTGCTGCAACGCCACTTTCTCAAGTTTCAAAACTTAGTGTTCCCGATGCAAGAACAATTACTTTGCAACCTTTCGAAAAAAATATGTTGCAAACCATCGAAAAAGCAATTATGATTGCCAATATTGGCTTCAATCCAATGAATAATGGTGATGTAATAATTATTTCTGTCCCTCCGTTAACAGAAGAGCGTCGTAGAGATTTAGCAAAACAAGCTAAAGTTGAAGCCGAAGATGCTAAAATTGGAATTAGAAATGTTA
Source organism: Bdellovibrio sp. ZAP7 (assembly GCA_943324165.2). GTDB lineage: Bacteria > Bacteroidota > Bacteroidia > Flavobacteriales > Flavobacteriaceae > Flavobacterium. Next base: position 2,224 of record CALPKO020000211.1, read on the forward strand.
GAAAAGATGCCAATTCGGACATAAAAAAACTCGAAAAAGACTGAACTTCAGAAGATGTTTGTAAAGATGCGGAAGAGGAAGTTCAAAACTTAACCAATGCATTTATTAGAAAAGTAGACGAACTTTTGGCAACAAAAGAAGCAGAAATAATGAAAGTTTAATTTCGTTAAAACATTATTAAAGTCCGTTTGGTTTCTTAATCAAACGGATTTTTTATTACTATTTTTGTCAGATTATATAATTACTTTCTACAAATGAAATTTACTTGGCTAATTTTGACTTTTTTGACTTTGTCAATTCAAGCACAATTTACTATAGAAGGTGTTGTAAAAGAAGACTTTACCAATAAAACAATTCCGTTTGCATCAATTTTAATCAACAACAAATTTAAAACACTTAGTGATATTGACGGGAAATTTATTTTGGAAAACGAAACAAAATTTTCTAATTTTCAAGTAAAGTACGTTGGTTTTGAGGAAAAGAATTTTGTAATAAAAGATGAAAAATTCTTTTCAATTCATTTAAAGCCAAATAGTTCATTTTTAGTAAATAACAATCGAGTCATTGAAATTTTAAATAAAGTTGTAGTAAATAAAAAGCTAAATAATCCTCAAAAAAAGCTAAATAGTTTTGAGTTCAAAAGTTATAACAAGTTGATTGTGACTGCAAATCCAGATTCGATTGTCAAAAAAATTGATTCTATTTTTGTTAAAAAACACCATAAAAGAGTGTTTTTAAAAATCGATTCTTCTGCTTACAAATTCAAAAAGATTATTGAAGAACAACATTTATTCCAAATAGAAAAAGTTTCGCATTTTCAATTCGATAAGCGCAATTTAAAAGAAACGATAGTTGGATTGAAAATGTCGGGATTTACAAAACCAATTTATGAAGTTGTAGGTTTACATCTGCAATCATTTTCTATATATGATGCAAATTATGAATTGTTTGAAACCAAATACAAAAGCCCAATTGCAAAGAATGCCACTCATTTTTATGATTATGATTTGCTTGATTCTGTTGAGATTCAAAATAGAAAAGTCTATTTAATATATTTTAAACCAAAAATCAGAAAAGTCAAAAACCTGCGCGGTTTGCTGTATATTGACGCTGAAAATTTTGCAATTGCAAAGATAACAATGAGATTGACTTCAATTTTAGACATCACATCAACCCATGATTTTGAATACCTAACTCATGAAAAGCTATGGTTTCCAACGGATAAAGTTTTTAGAATTGAAAAAGGCGTAAACGATGGCGATATCAATATTTTAGGAGAAAATTTTACTTTTGATAATGACGCTGAAAATACTATTTATAGAATAAAACAAAACTCAGATTTTTCATACTTAGAATCGAATACTAAAAATTTTGATTTTGTCTACAATCAAAACGTAACCATAAAAAAACCAGCAATTGCAATTGATATTAAGGAAGATGCAATCAAAAAAGAAGATGAATTTTGGAGTTTGTATAGAAAAGATAGTTTAGATATTCGTAGCAAGAAAACCTATACTACGTTAGATAGTATTAATAAAAAAATTAAAATAGACCAAAAAGTTTTTATTGGAAGAAAAATATTAAACGGATACTTACCGATCGGTTCTTTTGATTTTGATTTAAGACAGTTAATAAGTTATAACAATTTTGAAGGATTCAGATTGGGTGCAGGAGGCATTACCAATGAAAAACTTTCAAAAATATTTAAAATGGATGGTTATGGTGCTTACGGAACCAAAGACGGAAAATGGAAATACCG
>CALPKO020000212.1 GCA_943324165.2 Bdellovibrio sp. ZAP7
GGGTAAATACCCAAAACAACTTTGGAGCCTTTTTTTCTCCGAAATGTGGGAACGTTTCAGTTTTTATGGTATGCGAGGCATGTTATATGTTTTTATGACTAATCAATTGCTTATGAAAGATACAGATGCCAATTTGCAGTATGGCGCAACACAAGCTTGGGTTTATGCATTTACGTTTATTGGAGGACTTTTTGCTGATAAAATTTTTGGTTTTAGAAAATCGCTTTTTTGGGGAGGATTATTGATGATTGTTGGAAGTGTGATTCTTGCCATTCATCCAAAGGAGTTCTTTTTTATTGGTGTGAGTTTTACCATTGTTGGAACTGGATTTTTTAAACCAAACATTTCCTCGATGGTCGGAAAATTGTATAAAGATGACGACAATAGGAGAGATGCTGGTTTTTCTTTGTTTTATGCAGGAGTAAATTTAGGCGCTTTAATTGGTGGTTATATTTGTATTGCGGTGGCTAATGGAAATCTTTGGACCTCTTTTGTACCCGAAAATTTAAGATGGAATTATGCGTTTGGTTTTGCATCAATAGTGATGATTATTAGTTTAGTAACTTTTATTCAAACACAAAAAAGCTTAGGCGATATAGGACTTTCACCGTTGGCACATTTGAAAGAAAGTAAACGAAAATTATTAGAATATGCTACTTACTTGGGTTCTATTCTAATTATTCCGATTATAATGATAATGGTTTCTAACACTGTTTATACGGATTACTTCATGTATGTCATTGGTCCAGCTTCGATTATTTATTTACTATATGAAATGCGAAGTTTCACTTTATCTCAAAATAAAAAATTGATTGCGGCAGTAATTTTTATGTTGTTTTCCATTATTTTTTGGGCGTTTTTTGAACAAAGTGGTGGCTCTTTAAGTGCTTTTGCTGTCAGCAATCTTAACAATACAATGTTTGGCGTGGAATTAGATCCAAATGGCGTTAATAATTCAGCGAATTCCCTTTTTGTAATAGCTTTTGCGGCTATACTCGGAATTGTCTGGCTTTGGATGAGTAAAAGAAAAATCGAACCTAACACAATCGTAAAATTCGGATTAGCTTTTTTGTTTCTCGCCGGTGGATTTTATGTTTTTTATTATACCAAATTTTTTGCAGATGAATTTGGTAAAACATCGTTGGGATTATTTACATTTGGATGGTTTATCATCACGTTTGGGGAACTCTGTTTATCGCCAATCGGAATGTCAGCAATGACCAAACTTTCTCCACAAAAAACGCAAGCCGTTGTGATGGGAATGTGGTTTTTGGCAAGTGCTTATGGACAATATTTTGCTGGATTATTAGGCGCAAACATCGCCGAAGCATCAGAAAAAGCAACCAATATGAATAAACTTATCGTTTATGCTGATGGTTACAAGCAACTTGCTATTTATGCGCTGGTTGCCGGAATTGTTTTGATTGCAATTGCTCCATTAGTCAAAAAATTAATGCAGGAAGTAAAATAAATTTAGAGTATATAATTTAAAAATAATTTTAATAAATAACAAAATGAAAAAATTGATAATCGCAATATTTGTTATTGCAGGAACATTTGCCCAAGCGCAAGAAATCAAGTGGATGACATTAGATGAAGCACTAGCTGCGCAAAAAAAGTCGCCAAAACCAATTTTTATGGATGTTTATACCGATTGGTGTGGCCCATGTAAAATGTTAGACAAACAGACTTTTCATGATAAAGTTGTTGTAGATTATATTACTGCTAATTATTATGCTGTAAAATTCAATGCGGAAGGAAATTCAGAGGTAAACTATAAAGGTGTAAAATATAAAAATCCACAGTTCGTTGCAGACAGACAAGGTAGAAATGCCGCACATGAATTTGGCGAAGTTTTGAAAATTCAAGGCTATCCAACGATGGTTGTTTTTGATAAAAAAAGTGACATTGCCAATAGTATAGTTGGTTTTAGAAATACCGAACAATTAATGGAAGAATTAAAAAAATAAAATAAGCAATCGATGAGAAAATTAGTATTTATAGTATTATTGGTGTGTTCGTTCTCTGTGAAAGCCCAAGGATTAAGATGGGAAAGTGATGTTGCAAAAGCTTGTGAAGCGTCAATAAAATCTAAAAAGCCACTTTTGCTGTTCTTCACAGGAAGCGATTGGTGTGGTTGGTGCATGAAATTGCAAAATGATGTTTTTAAAAAACAAGAATTCACGAAATGGTCTAATGAAAATGTTATTCTTGTTGAATTAGATTTTCCTAAAAGAAAACAACTATCACCAGAATTAACTAAGCAAAACCAAGAATTGCAGCAAATGTTCGAAGTGAGAGGTTATCCAACAGTTTGGTTTGTATTACCTTCAAAAACCAATGGTAAAATTAGTTTTGACAAATTAGGTTCAACAGGCTATGATAGCAGCGTTGAAAATTGGATTAATAATTCAAATGCAATCCTAAAAACCAAAAAATAAGTTTACATTTTTTTTCGGTATTTAGATCAAAAAAAAATCCCATTTGAAATTCAAATGGGATTTTTAATTTATTTAAATCTTCAATTAATTCTTGATGAATTTTTTAACTGCTTTACCAGCATCAGACGTAATATTTAAAAAATAAATACCAGCATTTAAATCTGAAACATTAATTTGAGAAGAAGTTATATTGTTTACATTCAATGATTTTACAACTCTACCGTTGATGTCCGTAACTTGAACAGCAGTAAAATTAATATTTGAAGTGTTGTTTATTCTCAATACATCTGTCACTGGGTTTGGAGAAACTGTGAATTTATCAGATGCAAATGTATTTGTGCTTGCAGTTGCAGGAACCAATTTAAAAATACCACCGGCAGTTGCTGACGACGCGAAACCTCCAGAAAACCCAATAGATTCAGATTGAAACTTTAAACATGTATGACTTCCTGTACTTAATTCCGTCCAAGTTGTCCCATCATCATTACTAAAAGAAGTTCCAAAATTATCTGTATTTGATCCATTAGAATAAAGTACTCCTCCAGCGTAAGACACTCCACTATGAAAAACTACTTGATTTACATCTGTAATGTCTGTCCATGTAGTACCTCCATCAGTTGTTCTAAACAATGTGAAATCTTGGTAGGTAGCAACCGGAGGTACATCTGCAGAAAGAGAATAGTTTGAACGCAAAATAATACCGTTGTTGTCGTCTCTAAATGCGAATTCACCTGTATTTATAGGATTAATTCCTCCACCAAAATCAGCAACAGGTGTTGTTATTGCAGTCCATGTAGCTCCTTTATCAGTAGATTTCAATAATCTACCATTTCCTGTACCAATCCAAATGGTATTTCCTTTGGCATAATATTTTCCGGTATAACCATATTCTGGAGTATCTGGTGCTGGCGTTTGATTTATAAGTGGAGTTGGTAAATTAGCTGCAGGAACGGCAGTCCAACTAATACCTGCATTTGAGGTTCTGTAAACTTCAAATTTACCATTTACTGGATCTCCCATTGCAACACCGTTTGCAGTGTCAAAAAAGTGAACTAAATTTGCAAAAGAATTGATACCAAATGCAGCGCCAGAGGCTTTTGTCCAAGTATTTCCTCCATTTGAAGTTTTATAAACTCCTTGTGTAGCTAATGCAGCGGTAGTAGGAAAAACAGAAATGTAAGCAGTTGTTGCATTAACTGCGCTGATGTTTCCAATTCCTAAACCTGTTGTGCTTGGTAATGTAACTCCTTTAGAAATCCATGTTGTTCCCCCATCAGTAGTTAAGGAAATTCTTTGGTGGTTGGTAGTCGATGTTCTTTGTGCCATTGACCAAACCACATTCTGGTCAACAATGGAGATGTCTCCTGTGTAAGTTCCAGCTGTTGGATATCCAGTTGATTGTTCTAGCCATTCGTACTGCGCATTTGCAGTTGCAAAAGACGCCATAATTAGAAGAAGTAATAATTTTTTCATATATTGTGTTTTAAATTAATTTTCGTAAAATTATAAAAAATATTGAAATAAAAATAATTTTAACTTA
>CALPKO020000213.1 GCA_943324165.2 Bdellovibrio sp. ZAP7
AAATAATTCCAATTGATTTTGAATGTTCGATGGCGTCGCTACTATTTTTGAAATAACAAACTTCAACATTCAGATTTTCAATATTTTTTAAAACGGCAAGCACTTTCTCTTTCTTTTCAGTCCCATTTTGGCGTATATAAACTGCTTTAACCGTTACTGGAAAAATTTTACATATATTTTCATATAAGAATGGATCATGTTGCGAGTCATCACCCAACAAAACATATTGCAAATTGGGATAAAATTCTAAAATGTGTTTTATTTTTTCAAATTTGTGGTTGTGGTCACCACGACCCGTTACAAATAAATCAAACAAACTGGTTTTAATGTCTTTAAGCAATAAAACAGCCCTTGGTAATTGATGAATTTCTGTGAATTTTACAATAAAAGAATACAAATTCCATTCGCTGCTCGAAACATAAAAAAAAGCATTTTGCTCGTTTTTGTTATTGGCATCTTGTTGCTTATTTTTTGGCCGCCCGGCAGAACTCAATGCCTGGTAATGCGCCACAACATCATCAAAAATTTTACGCGTGTTGACATTTTTAAAAAGCAAAATATATAATTTCTTGAACGGATTTCTAGTATGAGAAATCAAAAATGTATCATCAATGTCAGAAATTATTCCAATATTTCCTTCCAAAGGACGAATATAACTTCCTGTCATTTCGATGGTTTTATGGTTGAAAATCATACTGACTTTATAATCTATCCAGCCATATTTTTTTTCATAATTCAAAGGAATACAGAATTTAAAATAACCATCTTTTAACGTCTTTGTGTGAATTTTAGAATTGTTAATTTCTAAATAGACATCGGCATTTCCTTGTGTTTTAGTGCGAAACATTTGGATGATTGAGGAAGCATTTCTAAAACTTTTTTTCTGAAAATCATATTCTTCACCATTGCTGGGTTTGAAAACGTGACCGGCAACAACGAGCTCTTGATCATTGGCATAACCACGGTATAATTTTAGAATTGGCATCATAAAATTGCGTACTTTTGAAAGAAGTTGAAATTTAATTATTTTTCAGCAATAAAACGACATGAAAATTGAAAAAGAATATCCTGCTTGTCGTAAATCCTATTTCTGGCGATGTTGATAAATCTGACATTGTGCTTTTAACAAAAGCATTCGGAGAAAAAATCAATTGTAATGTCGTTGTTTTTGAAACTTCACCCACTAGCGATGTAGAGAGATTGCGTTATTTCTATGCGGAATATTCGCCGGATAGAATTATCGTTGCCGGAGGTGATGGCACCGTGAAAATGGTTGCTGAAGCAATGGAAAATCTTCATGTTATAGTTGGGATTTTGCCAGCTGGCTCAGCAAATGGATTGGCTACAGATTTGAATTTGCCTGCGACGATTGAAGAAAATTTACCAATTGTTTTTGGCGATGAAGTCATAGAAATGGATTTGATTTCAATCAATGGAATTAAAAGTTTGCATTTGAGTGATTTGGGCTTGAATGCTGATTTGGTAAAAAATTACGAAAGCAGCAATATCCGTGGCATGTGGGGTTATGCTTTGCAAACTTACACGACGTTAAAGCATTTAGAACCTCCTTTTTTTGCTACCATAACTGCAAATAATCAAACGATTAATTGCTTGGCTAGAATGGTTGTTATTGCTAATTCAAAGAAATATGGAACTGGCGTAATCATCAATCCTAATGGAGAAATGAACGATGGAAAGTTTGAATTGGTTATTATTAAAAGTTTAGATTTAGCTCTTTTTGGGAAAATAATTACTGGAAATATGCCAATTGATTCTGACGATATCGAAATTATTTCAACGGACAAGGCCACAATTACGACCAATGTGCCCGTTAATTTTCAGATTGACGGAGAATATATTGGGGCAGAAACCAAACTCCAAATAAAAATTTTGACTAAGCAAATGAAAGTAACGATTCCTTCAAATCTAGTTTAACGCTACAAATGGCGCAGTAATTATTTGAACGGGTTCCGCTCTTGCCACACCACATTTGGTTCTAATAAAGGAAAAATTTTTGGAATAAATCGATTGATTAATGAATTAGAATGTTGAATAAATCCATACATTTTTTGTGGTTGTGCGCCAACAGAACTTTTGATTTCTAATGCCGTTCTTGCAAATACAATTTCTTTAAATCCTTTGTTAATAGAATATGCAATCATGTCATAAAGCATATTCAAATAAAGCATTTTATCTTTTTGAATACTGTCATCATAACCTAGAAAGTACGTGTCCATAGCATTCCCGTTTTTTATCAAGGTATTGAAACCAATCATTTTTTGATCTATAAAATAGCCATATAACAAAAAATGGTCTTTCAAAATGAATTTAAAATTAGAAAAATGATTTTTTGAAAGGAAAAACGTATTGAATGGTGCATTTTTAGCAACGTGATAATACAATTCATAAATTAATGCTTCGTTTAATAGAATTTCTTCATAATTCAATTTCCGTTTTTCGATTGCACTTGCTTTTTTCCTAGCTCTTTTATTCTGATCTCTGTATTTTTTTGTCAATGCTTCGATATAATCTTGTTCCGATTTCCAATTCTCATTAATTTCAAAAAGCATGTTTGGTTGAATGGAAAATTGGTAAAAATCACTGAAATTTTCCGTTGGGAAGTAATTAATTTCTTTTTCGCTAAAATCTTTAAAAGTAGTGAGATGAATTTTTTTTCCTTTATTTTTGAAAATAATTTTCAACTCATTTGAAACTTCTTTCAATGTTTTCAAACCTTCACTAATGTCAATTTTAGCAGAAAATGAAAATGCATTTTGTCCAGTCAACATATTATTTCCTATAAAAAGTACATGAGATGCAAAATTTCTAAAAATGTAATTTCTAAAATACGATTTTAAACACTTATCCCTGTCTCCAAAAGTTTGCAACTGATTGGCGTCTAAAAATTGAGAAAGCGAAATCCCGACCAATTCTTCTCGTTGGAAGATGCCAATAAAATGACAAATCATATTGGTTGGTGCAGATTGTTCAAGAACTTTAAGATAATCACTAGTGAGAAAAATATTTCCTATTGCCAAATTATTCCAATTTTCTGGAAGTTGGTCAGTATGATTAAAAATTTTAAAAGAAAGTGAATTTTCTGAGTTCAATTTTACAGTTTTATCAATAGGTGGTCAAAATTAACCAATAATAATTAATCATTGGTCATTTAAAATCATTTATGTAATTTTATAAAAAATTAATTTAGAAGGTTGGTCAAAAAATAATTTCATGCTAAAAAAAATCTATTTTCTGAAACAAAAATTCGAAATAAACGGAATTTCGAATCCGAAATATTTATTTTTTTTGGCGTTTTTCAATGTTACTTTATTAATGGATTACAGCGAAATTGTTTGGATAAATCCCTTTTTATTCTCGCTTACCTGTTTTTTTGCTCTATTATCTTCTTTCAATTTTAAGTTGTGGTGGACGTCCATTTTAATGTTAATTATAAATTTTTATTTTTTTGCATTTAAAGTTCCTCGAGCACCAAATCATACCAACATTGAGTTTGGAATTTCATTGCTGATTTTAGGTTTATTTTTTTTAAAACTATGTGGCAAAAGCTTCAAATTATCAGCCTATTTTTTTTCTCAAATCTTTAGAATATGTTTGATAACAGTATATTTTTATACAGGTTTTAATAAGTTGAATACCGATTTTTTTAATCCATGCGTGAGTTGCGTTAACGATGTTAATGTAGCAACTTTAGAAAATTTAACGGGTTTGCATTATACAATTTCAGCTTCATTTTCAACTTTTTTTCAATATTCCAGTTTATTCATTGAGATGATTTTACCTTTTGGTCTTTTGTTTATAAAAACCCGAAAATGGACAGCCATTGCCTTACTTTTCTTCCATTTTTATTTGTCATTTACGGTTTACGCAGATTTTAGTGCTTTGGCGTCTTTCTTAATTTTAGGATGTCTTTTTGATTTTAGAAACGAAAAAA
>CALPKO020000214.1 GCA_943324165.2 Bdellovibrio sp. ZAP7
GAGTTTAATTTTGTTGAAAATTAAAAATAGTATCTAAATTTAGTTGATAAAATGATTAATAAAAAAGTAAATGCTGTTCAAGAAGCACTAAATGGAATCGAAGATGGCAATACCATAATGCTTGGCGGCTTCGGCCTTTGCGGAATTCCAGAAAATGCCATTGCAGAATTAGTGAATAAACAAACCAAAAACTTAACCTGTATTTCAAACAATGCAGGTGTTGACGATTTTGGACTTGGACTTCTGCTTCAAAACAAGCAAATCAAAAAAATGATTTCGTCTTATGTAGGTGAAAACGCCGAATTTGAGCGACAAATGCTTTCAGGAGAATTAGAAGTCGATTTAATTCCACAAGGCACATTGGCCGAGCGTTGCCGTGCTGCACAAGCAGGAATTCCAGCATTTTTTACGCCAGCAGGTTTCGGAACAGAAGTAGCAGAAGGCAAAGAAGTGAGAGAATTTAATGGGAAAATGCACATTATGGAACACGCTTTTAAAGCTGATTTTGCAATTGTAAAAGCTTGGAAAGGCGATACGGCTGGCAATTTGATATTTAAAGGAACTGCGCGTAATTTTAATCCAAACATGTGTGGCGCAGCTAAAATTACCATTGCCGAAGTGGAAGAATTGGTAGAAGCAGGTACTTTAGATCCTAATCAAATTCATATTCCAGGTATATTTGTTCAGCGCATTTTTCAGGGAGAAAAATATGAAAAAAGAATCGAACAAAGAACAGTGAGAATAAGATAACATCTCAATTAGTAAATTTGATTATGAAAAAAGTAAAATTTTTAAATAATCAAAATTTATAAATTATCACATTTTCAAATTATCACATTATCACATTATCTATTTAAAAAATATGCTTACAAAAGAACAAATCGCCAAACGCATTGCCAAGGAAGTCCAGAACAATTATTTCGTCAACCTTGGAATTGGCATTCCAACATTGGTTGCGAATTACGTTCGCAAAGACATTAATGTTGAATTTCAATCGGAAAATGGTGTGCTTGGCATGGGACCATTTCCATTTGAAGGAGAGGAAGATGCTGATATTATAAATGCTGGAAAACAAACCATTACCACTTTAGATGGAGCAAGTTTTTTTGATTCTGCAACAAGTTTTGGCATGATTCGTGGTCAACACGTCGATTTAACCATTCTTGGCGCAATGGAAGTTGCCGAAAATGGGGACATTGCCAATTGGAAAATTCCGGGTAAAATGGTCAAAGGAATGGGTGGCGCAATGGATTTAGTAGCTTCTGCAGAAAATATAATTGTAGCGATGATGCACGTAAACAAAGCTGGTGAATCAAAAATATTAAAAAAATGTACACTACCTCTTACCGGAGTTGGTTGTGTGAAAAAAATAGTTACCGAATTAGCTGTTTTAGAAGTTACACCCAAAGGCTTTAAACTTTTAGAACGTGCACCAGGAGTTTCAGTAGAACATATCATTGCGTCAACCGAGGCCGATTTAATTATAGAAAATGAAGTGTTAGAAATGGTAATAGATTAAAAAACCGTTGGTCTAAGTTTTATTGAAACTATGGGTAATCAAAAATCGATTAAGGTTACAATGACGAATTATATTTAAAAAGTTGAGGAGGTCAAAGCATTGAATCGTCAAGGGTTTGGACACCTCGACAATTCATCTTTTAAGGACAATATTCTAAAAGTTCAAATTAGTTTAAAGACTTACAGTTCAACTATAATTTCATTTTTTCGATTAAAAACTTCATAAGGTGCATTATAACCAAAAAAATAAAAACGATTAGAATATTTTATACCTTCAGCATCTAAAGCTGCTTTTAAATGCTGTTTATACTTTTCTATTTTTGCATCATTAGCCCAACCGCTAAAGCTTATCGCAGCAACGGTTTTTGCAGGTTCTTCCTTAAATTTTATACCTGATTGATTCGGCTTAGGAAGCATGTCCTTATTAAATTTCCTAGGAACCATAAACATCATAGTTGTTGAATCCTCTAATGACATCGAGACTGGAGAAGTCATAGCTATTTTTTCATTCTTTTCATTATTTCCAAAAATATAACCCGCTAGAATCGCAAATCCTTCACTTGAAGAATTTTTATATCCTTTTGTGGAAAGTTTCACAGAGGTAAATAAAGTAGATTCATAACTTCTTATTTCAAATTGCTTGTATTTTTTTTTGATGGCATAAGGGTAGGTTTCAATGTTTCTTTGCGCATTTATAAAATAAAGTTGCACCACTGTAAACGCTAATGTAATTACTACAAGTACGATTGTTACTATTTTCATATTTTTATTTTAGTGTTTAGATATTTTTAGTTGTAATGACCGCCAACTTGGATATTTGTGTGATAAACGTAGTACTTTATTTCAATTCAAATATACCAATAATTATAGACAAATCACAAGAAGGACTTTTTATTAGTAGTATCGTAGGACTTAATTGCATTAGAAAAAAAACTGGCAATAAAGATTACAAGAAGTCATAGCAAAAGTAGAAAAACAAGATTTACGCATCTATGGGTAAAGCATGATTTTTTCACCCATTCTATCAAAAGTACACTCAATATCGCCACTTAGACTCCATAAAAAAAGCCTTACATCACTGTAAGACCTTGATAATCAATGTGGAGAATATCGGATTCGAACCGACCACCTCTTGCCTGCCAGGCAAGCGCTCTAGCCAAATGAGCTAATCCCCCAGAACTTCGGCAAATATACTATATTTTATAAAGAAATAACAAATTCAATTTTCTAAAAATTTCTATTCGCTTCAATTCCTTATATTTGTTTAAAAATATTTAAAAAAACTTCTTATGAATTCTGATGAGCAAAACGGTTCAATATCTTCTTCAGTAATCAACAAAATTGCTACGTTAACTTTCGGTCATCCCTCGGGAAATTCTTTTCCGAGTAGTTTGTTGCAAAAATTTACTTCCGAAATTAATCGCTTAAGCGAAAATGACGACGTTGCAATTATCATTCTCAAAAGCGAAGGAAATGGTCCATTTTGCGGTGGAGCTTCCTTTCAAGAATTGTTGAATATTGCCACTTTAGAAGAAGGAAAACTATTTTTTTCTGGTTTTGCAAACGTCATAAATGCCATGCGGAAATGTACAAAACTAATTGTTGGAAATGTGCAAGGGAAAGCCGTCGGCGGTGGAGTTGGATTAGTTGCCGCATGTGATTTTGTTTTTGCTACAGCAGATGCATCCATCAAATTGTCCGAATTAACCATCGGAATTGGACCTTTTGTAATTGAACCTGTTGTTACCAAAAAAATTGGGAAAACGGCTTTGACAGAATTGTCCTTATTGGCAAAAGATTGGAAAGACGCAGCCTGGGCAAAAGAAAAAGGATTGTACAATTTTGTTTTCAATGACAGTGTTTTATTAGAAGAAAGCTTAAACGAATTTTGCACAACTTTAGCCAGTTATAATGCCGAAGCTTTAACAGAAATGAAGAAAGTTTTTTGGGAAAACACTGCGCATTGGGACGATTTATTGTCAGAAAGGGCCGCAATTTCGGGCAAATTAGTATTGTCTGATTTTACAAAAAATGCTCTCGCGGGTTTTAGAAAATAAATAGTCAGACTCCATTTTTTATGAACGAAGCCATTCAGTATCTCCAGCAATCTGATGTTATCTTTAAAAATATCATAGATAAATATGGCGTACCAACTATTCCAACACGACCAGAAGGCTTTCAAACTTTGGTGCTTTTAATTCTTGAACAACAAGTTTCAGTAGATTCGGCGAAAGCCACTTTTTTAAAAATAAAGGCAGCAGTTAGTTCCATCGCACCAGAACATTTAATTCATGTTTCTGATGAAGTTTTCAGAAGTTTAGGAGTAAGTCGTCAAAAAACTGCTTACATCAAAGCTTTGTCCGACGCGGTTTTGACCAAACAAATTGATTTAGATAGTCTATCCAATAAAA
>CALPKO020000215.1 GCA_943324165.2 Bdellovibrio sp. ZAP7
ACTATAGAAGCAACACAAGAAAAATTAACATTGGGCGGAAGTGCTTTGTTTCCGAAATTTTCTATATGCGATCCATCTGTTGTTGCATCACTGCCTAAACGACAAATCGAAAACGGAATTATCGATGCTTTTACCCATGTTATGGAACAATATTTAACCTATCCTCACGATGCGATTTTACAAGACCGTTTTGCAGAAAGTATATTGCAAACCCTTATAGAAATCGGCCCAAGTGTAGTCGAGCAACCATCAGATTATAAATTGGCATCCAATTATATGTGGTGCGCTACAATGGCCTTGAACGGACTGATTCAGAAAGGTGTTCCAAGTGATTGGGCAACCCATATGATTGGTCATGAACTTACCGCTTTGTACGAAATTGACCATGCTAGAACATTAGCAATTGTAGGGCCGAATTTGTATAAAGTGATGTTTGATACCAAGAAAGCTAAATTGGCCCAATATGGCAAACGTATGTTTAATTTGACCGGCAGCGAAGACGAAATAGCCAAAGAAGCCATCAACAAAACCACCGAATTTTTTCATACAATGGGCATGAAAACCAAGTTGTCAGAATACACCAAAGATTTTGACAAAACAGCCGCTTTTATAGTCGATAGATTTGAAAAACGTGGCTGGAAAGGTTTGGGTGAAAATCAGAAAGTTACGCTAGATAAGGTCAAAGCGATTGTGGAAATGAGTTATTAGCACAAAAACCGGATTGGCTTCAGTAAAATAGTAAAGATTTACATTAATCTCGCCTTGAACATTTTCAATTCGTCCGATCAGCATTTTTCACCCACTTGCTCTTTCAATGCATTGAGAGATTCTTCAGTACATTATTTAAAATCTTTTGCTATTTATTATTTTTTTTTCCATAATAATACCCCAAAAAAGGTTTGCCTTGTTTGGGGTATTTGTTAACATGTTTTTTGGTTCCTTATTGTTTTTGATAAATATTTATTATACCATCAAAGACTGGGGTTGAATACTTTGTATTATTATCCATAAAAGTTATAATTGCAGTATCTACAGTACCATTGGTTTGGGTAACTTGATACTGATTGGCAACAGCAGTCTTCGCCCATGTTCCTGAAAAACCTCCAGTATTACCGCATTGATCTGCTGTAAGCGTAAAGGCCCCATTTGCTTCATATTTTTCATATACTTTAATACAATCTTGAGCACTTTGATATGCTCCGCTTGCATCGTTATATCCAATTAATTTCCAATTTCCAATTATTAAATCGGCTGTTGGATTTGTACTCTCTGTATTTGAACTAGTAGAGCAAGAAACCAGAATTAAAAAGAAACACACTAATAATAGAATACTTTTGATTTTTTTCATTTTGATATTTTTTAAATTAAATTAATTTGAATTTTTTTATAAAAACCGCAACAAATTATTGCTGCGGTTTTAGAATTAAAAAAGTCCCTCATTTGACTAGTTTAATCTTTTTAATTACTGTCTTTTATAAACTGCGCTGCCAATCTGAAATTGAGATTTATCATCGTTCATTGCCAGACCAACGACGCTAGTTTGTGTCCAAGTTCCGTTGGTGTAATAGGTGTAATTATAGGCGTTCCAATAACCACCTTGATTATGGTCTATTTCTTGTAGCACTTGACCTCCGTTCGCTCCACTCAGCATTGCGGTTCCAGCTGATGTTATTGTAGCAGTCCCAAAATTAGTTTCAGAAGCACCTGAAATATAAATTGTTAAATTAGAAGGGCTTACTTTCCAAGACCCATTAATGTCGGCTGCGCTACACCTAGTAGTAGAATTTAATGCTCTATTGGCATCTTCTGAATAGCTAATTAATGCGAAAAGAACCGTTAGAAGGAAAATTTAACTTGTGTTTTCATGTTAATGTGTTTCTTGTTTTGCCTACTCTAATTAGTTTTCAGCTGCCCTTTTTAAATTTTGATGAATTTGCTAACATATTTATTTCCCTCCGAAATTACTTCCAAAACATAGATTCCCTGAGCTAAACTCTCTACATTGATAGAAGCTTGATTGCTGTTTTGTTCTATGATTTTTTTGCCAGATAAATCAGTTATTGATAAACGATCGATTACTGTATTGTTACTTGTTTTTATATTTAGAATCACAGTAGCTGGATTTGGGTAAAATGTAATAGTTTTTTTATCAAATTCATCACTGCTTAAAACAATACTGATAGTAACTGCTAAACTAACTGTACTTTCACAGCCATTCAACACTTGATTTGCATAATATGTTACGCCGTTTTCTAATAATGTCGTTGAAGCTAACGGATTTGTACCATTCGTAGCATTTGTCATTGACGTATACCATTTTATGTCCGTTCCGGCAACTTCTATGTTTGCAACTGTGTTACCAACTGTAAAAGTTTGTGATGCATTGCCAGTTGGAGCAGGTGTATTATCTATTGTAACATTTACTTTTGTCGCATTTCCTTTACTACAATTACCAGTACCACTTACAGCTACAACCTCGTACATACCAGCATTTAAGTTGGTTACCGAATTAATGGTAATACTTTGAGTATTGGCGGTAAAATTGTTCGGTCCTGCCCATTCGTAAGATGTTGCGCCTGTAACATTACCTGCTGTAAGTGTTAGATTGCTACCTAAACAAATTGTGGATGTTCCTGCAACAACTGGTGATCCTAGTATATTATCGCAAATGTTGAATACACGTCTTTCCGCCAGACTCCATTGACCATCATTGTTTTTAACTCTAATAAAAACATTGTGACTTCCTAGTTGAAGTGGAGCTGTAACTAGACTTGGAATAGATAAGACCAACGAGGTTTCAGCAGCACCCGTATTTATATTTGTTCCCGCGCCTACTCCAGGATCAGTATTAAAGAAATATTCTGCTGAAACAATCGGTGAAACCGTTAAACTTGCAACTGTTGGTTGTATGTAAACAACACGTCCTTCATACATACTCCATTTTCCTGCTGCATTTTTTGTTCTGATAAACAAATTATGAAAGCCCTGCGACAAGCCTGTAGTTGGTACTGTTTGTGTAACATTTAGCAATTGCGACGAAGGAAACGAGGCAAATGCATCACCGCTACCTACTCCTGGGTCATTATTAAAAAAGTATTCTGCATCAACAATAGGCTCACTATTTAAAGCAACAGTCGCTGGTTGAACATAGAATACCCTGCCTTCATACATCCCCCATTTTCCGTCAGCATTTTTTGATCGCATAAATAAATTATGAAACCCAGGAGCTAATGTTGGCAAAACAATATTATAATTTGAAGCTATGGCTTGCCCACCCGTTGTGGCTAAAGCAGTACCATTTCCGACACCAGGATCAGTGTCAATAAAATACTCGATTGCCGCAATTGGACTTAAATTTAGCGTTACAATATTATTGTTACAATTAGGCTGATTAATACTAATGTCAACCTCGTTGCTACTTCCTATTAAAGCAGGATTGTCACTAATAACGCGAATGCGGTAGCCTGTTCCTGCAATTGTTGTTAACGGTATAATAGCATAAATACTTGTGTTTATTACAGAATTTAGTGTACCAATATTTAATGGATTCGCAAATGAACCTGTTGCGTCTGACAGCTGGGCTGTAAATACATTTCCTGTATTATACTGTCCAGTTATTGGATAGTCAATCGTGATAACCGCACCACCACAAAAATTCCCTCCAGCAACGACCGCAGTACCAAGAGTGGTTTCTGCCGCTAGGCCTATTTTGGCTAAAAATGGATATAAGTTTCCGCCATTTAAAGTAGTGTTACCAAAAGTAGAGCTTGTAGTATAATAGCCATTAACATAGCAATTCCCTAGCGCATCTACCCCTATTTTACTACCAGCATCCTGCCCGCTTTCACCTGCTTGTTGCAACCATGCAATACTTCCTGCAGCATTATACTTGGCAACAAAAACATCGCTGATTCCGCTACTAG
>CALPKO020000216.1 GCA_943324165.2 Bdellovibrio sp. ZAP7
CAAACCACAACGCGTTTTCCAGCCAACATAATATCTGTTGCACGACGAACTGCATCTACAGCAGATTCTTTACAGCCATATTTGTTGTCAAATTTCGATTTTGTAACTGCGTCATTTACGTTAATTGCAGGCAAATGTAAACTTCCGTTTTTCATTCTTTCGTACAATCTGTGAACTCCAGTGGTAGTTTCTTCTGACAAACCTTTTATGCCAGCAATTAATTCTGGGTAACGATCAAAAACCATATTAGTTAAATCTCCACCATCATCCAAAATCATATTCAATGGCTGTCTGTCTTCTCCAAAAAATAAAGTTTGCTCAATACACCAGTCAAAATCTGGCTCGTTCAAACCTTTCCAAGCGTAAACTTGAATTCCTGCAGCAGCAATAGCCGCCGCCGCTTGGTCTTGAGTAGAAAAAATGTTGCAAGAACTCCAAGTAACTTCTGCCCCAAGTGCAATCAAAGTTTCAATCAAAACCGCCGTTTGAATCGTCATGTGTAAACAACCCGCAATTCTAGCTCCCTTTAATGGTTGCTCGTTTTTGTATTCAGCTCTAAGCGCCATTAAACCTGGCATTTCGGCTTCTGCCAATTCAATTTCTTTTCTTCCCCAAGCTGCTAGAGAAATGTCTTTTACTTTAAAAGCCACAAAAGGCATAGTTGCTGTACTCATTTATATACTATATTTGTATTTGAAAATTTTTGCAAATTTACATATTAACTCTTTAATTAAAAAACATTTGTTAATATTTATGAATTGTTTAATTCTCTAACATTTTAATAATCAGAAAAATAATTTCTTTTCGAAGCTAATCCCGCTATCCGCTATATCTTTGTTGTCGAACACCGCCAACAAAGGATGCCGCTACTATCGGGGCTAAAAATCACGTATTGCAATGCCATTATTCAAAACTATAAAACTTTCTTCTTCAACCATTTTTATTTGGAAAATAACAGAAAGTGCAAGTGCGTTGGCGCAAGATATTGTTCTCAACGAAAATAGCCTTGAACGTTTGCAAAATATGAAATCCGAAGCACATCAATGTGGTTTTCTTTCGATAAGACAATTGCTAAAAACTACGGGTTACTCTGATGATCATTTATACTACGATGAATTTGGAAAACCCCATCTCAATGATGAAAACTACATTTCAATCACACATTCTTTTGAATTTTCGGCCATTATTATATCCAATCAAAAGGTAGGTATCGATGTCGAGAAACAAAGAGAGAAAATAAAATTAATAGCCAACAAATTTTGCGATTTTGAGCTTGAAAGTCTTCAACAAAATAATAGTAATTATGTCAAAAAACTGACTGTCATTTGGGGTGCCAAAGAAGCTGTTTTCAAAATTAAAAACGAAAGAGGAATTAGTTTTAAAAACCACATTAAAGTACTGCCATTTGAAATGGAAGATACAAAAACTGTTGCTGCATTTAATTTTAATTCAAAAAGGCAGCAATTAGAAATTTATTTCATTGAAATCGAAAATTACATGTTGGTTTACGCTTTTGAAAGCTCACAATTAAGGTAAAATTTTTCTGATTTCGCAAATCGCGGTTGTAAAATAAATTAAACAATGAAAAATATTTATAACGATATTTTAGATTCAAAAAAGCTAAACCAGAAACTACTTGCCATTCTTTTAGACCCTGATAAAATAACAATCGAAAAAGTTGATTTGATAATTTCAAAAATAAATAATTCGCAAGCAACTCATATTTTTATTGGAGGAAGTGAGGTAAAAACCAATATTTTAGATCATTTAATTATTTTAATCAAACAAAAATGTAATTTACCAATCGTCTTATTTCCCGGAAATCCTTCGCAAATTTCTGAAAATGCAGGTGCTATTTTGTTTTTATCCTTAATTTCTGGTAGGAATCCAGATTTTTTGATTGAACATCAAGTCAATTCGGTTCCTCTCTTATCAAAATCGAACTTAGAAGTTATCTCAACAGGTTACATTTTAATTGAAAGTGGAATTGAAACTGCCGTAGAACGCGTGAGTAAATCCAAACCAATGGACCGAACAAACATAGCGCTTGCAGCGCAAACTGCTTTAGCTGGAGAATATTTGGGTCATAAATTGATTTATCTTGAAGCTGGTAGTGGTGCGAGATTGGCTGTGTCCCAAGCTATGATTAACAAAGTAGCGGCATCAATTTCAATTCCATTAATCGTTGGAGGCGGAATTCGCTCAAAGCAACAAATCGAAAGTGCATACAAAGCGGGAGCTGATTTAGTTGTTATTGGAACCGCTTTCGAAGATGATTTAGATTTTTTCAATAATTTTGAATTAAACTTAAAACCTCAATAATTCTATAACCTTTATAAAAATGTTTGAATTCTTTTTAAAAGCTTATGAAAATGCTACCCTAACACAAATAGTTTTAGAAATTACCGTTTTTGTTTTTGGAATTTTAAGCGTATGGTGCGCCAAAAGAGAAAATATTTTGGTCTATCCAACTGGTTTAATTGCTACTATAATTACAACTTATTTGTTGTTTCAAGCCGATTATTTGGGAGATATGACCATCAATATTTATTTTTCAATTGTAAGTATTTATGGTTGGGCCAATTGGGCAAAAAAAAGCAATGAAAAAGAAGACATAACGATTTCAAGAACAAATAGCAAACAAAAAATAATAGGATTTGCGTTGTTTTTTATCACAATTTTTGTAGTTTTCGGCATTTATATTTATTTCGATTATGAAATAAAATTTGACAGTTACATCGACATTTTTGCTTCGGGTATTTTCTTTGTGGCAATGTGGTTCATGGCTCTTAAAAAAATCGAAAACTGGACACTTTGGATTCTCGGTGATTTAATTGTCGTTCCATTATATGCCTATCGAGGTTTAGGAATGTTGGCATTACAGTATTTAATTTTTACAATTTTAGCAATTTCAGCTTATCTAAAATGGAAGAAAATCTTAAACAGCAGGCTTCATATATTATAAAAATTGCTTTGGTTGGGCCAGAATCAACAGGAAAAACAACTTTGTCGAAACAGCTTGCACAACATTTTGAAACCGTATGGACTCCCGAATTTGCAAGAGATTATTTGCAAGAAAAATGGAATAGTAAAAAACAAATTTGTGAACCCGAAGATTTGCTTCCTATCGCAATTGGTCAAACTAAACTCGAAAACGAAAATTTGAGCATTGCCAATAAATTCCTTTTTTGCGATACTAGTTTGCTGGTCACTAAAGTTTTTTCTGAAATTTATTATAGTTTTTGCGATCCAATTTTAGACAAAGCAGCGAGAAAGCACAAATACGATTTGTTTTTTTTAACTGATATCGACGTTCCTTGGCAAAAAGATGATTTGCGTGACAAACCGAACAATCGGGAAAGTGTTTTTGAATTTTTCAAGAATGCTTTAATCCAAAATCAAAAGCCATTCATCATACTTTCTGGAAACAAAGATGAACGATTAAGAAAAGCAATTGCTATTATAGAAAATCTTGAAAATGCTAAAAAAATGGGATTTTCTTCGCAAGATTTTGTTCAAATTTTTAACCATGGAATTCCTTTAGAACATATAGCACATCAAATCAATATATTTAAAAAAGGCATTTCTAAAACCATTTTGGATAGAGCAGCAACAATCAATGATGGAGTTTTAAAACTTTCAGACACAGAATGGGACACTTATATTGATTTGTTTGAAAATGAAAAATCAAAAAATAAGCTTTGCAAATTTGTTCCTGCATCTGGTGCAGCAAGCAGAATGTTTAAATTTTTGTTGGAATTTCTAAATGATTATGACAGCGAAAACGAAACAATTAATGCCTATATAAACAGAAAAAATGCCGTTGATTTATCAATTTTTTTAGTGGGTTTAGATAAATTTCCGTTTTATAAAAATGTAATTACTTTATTAGAAAAGTCGAATTCAG
>CALPKO020000217.1 GCA_943324165.2 Bdellovibrio sp. ZAP7
AATTCATCATCTGTTTTTTCTTTTATTATTGTTTCAAAATCTTTTATCATTTTTTTATTATTAAAAAAATTAAATATTATTACAATGTTTCAATTATTTTCAGTAAATATTTCATTACTTTTCAATAAATCAAAATTAATTGAACTTATCAGTTGAAATTCTTTTAGGGTTTTGGTATCAAAAAAGTCATCTTGAAGCCTTCTTGTGTAAGATTCACTGATAATGTCTTGTTCTAAATACTCCTCAAAGTCTGGATGTAAAGCCAAAATCACATCATTTTTTATTTTTAAATTACTTCGAATAACTTTAAAAAATTTAACCTCACTATATTCAATTTTTTCATCCGCTTTAATTGTCTCAATTGCAACTTCAATCAACTTCATTTCGTTTTGTTCAGACAAAGAGCTTGCTGTTAATTCGCTAAAAAAACTTTTTAAAAACTGATGACCATCACGATTAATTTGTAAGAGTAAATTATCTAATTCAAAGTCAATATCAATATTACCAAATATCTTCTTGTTTTGGTGCATTGTCTTTATTAAAACAATTTCTCTTTTGTCTATGTCGCCATCACAAGCCATACAAGAAAAAGCTGTCTTTAATAAAAGTTTGTCAAAAATTTGCTGTTCCATTTTTATTTGTTTTTAAAACCAATTTTTGGTCGTTCATTGCTATTTGATTGTTTTCCTTCCATCTTTGCCTTAATTGCGTTGTAACTGTTTAGCTCAGAAAGAGAAATTGAAGGTTTATTTGCTTCAATAGTTTGCAAAAGAATTTGTTTACTTATGCGTGATTTAGTTTTTAATGCCATTCTCGAAGCTTCATCACATAAGAATTTAATATCGCTTGAAACATAATTTTCTGTTGCTTTTGAAAGTGCTGCATAATCTAATCCAATATCGGTTGGTCTTTTCTCTAGGTAAAGTTTAAACATCAACTCTCTTGCTTCATAATCAGGAGGCGGTAAATACATATGTTTATCTAATCTACCTGCTCTTAAAATTGCAGGATCGATTGAATTAGGTCGATTTGTTGCACCAATTATGAAAACACCTTCATCACCGCTGTTATTCATTTGTGCTAAAAATTCATTTACAGCACTTGTATTCATATGATTAACGCTAGAATTATCCCGATTTGGAACTAATGCATCTAATTCATCTATAAATATTATGCTGGGAGCATTTTTTCGTGCTTCTTCAAAAAGATTCTTAATGTTTTCTTGAGAAGCATTAACCCATTTACTTTGAATATCTGAAGGTTTGATTTGATAGAAATTGAATCCTATTTCTTCTGCCATTTTCTCAGCAAAAAAAGTTTTACCACAACCAGGAGGACCATATAAAAGCATTCCATTAGGAATTGTTAAACCATATTCAGCATACTTTTCCTTTTCGTTCAAAGCATCAATTACATCCAATTTAATTGTGTCTTTCAAACCTTGCATTCCTGCAATAGATTTAAAACCTTCGCCTTTTTTTACTGATTTTAAAGTTTGGCTTTGGGCTATAGATTTTTCAAGAATTGGGTTTTCTACTTCAATTTCTCCATTAACTGCTTGAATAAATTCTTTTACATTTTTAAATCTGTTTTCTGCATCGGGTTGCAATGCTTTTGCAATAATATTAAAAGTATTTGCATCAATTTTAGAGTCTGAACCTACAACTTTTAAAGGCTTTTCACGCTCTTTTAAAACAACATCTTCTAATTTAATGGCATCTGATTTGAATTTAGATAATTCCACAAACCAAGGTGGCAAACCAACTAATAAATGGTAATATAATGCACCAACAGAAAATATATCACTTTGAACTGAGAAGACTTTATTAAAAGTCTCATTTGAAGTATAAAACGGATTAAGACCTTCTTTTTGAAAGTCTTTATTTGATTGGCTTAAAAATCTCGCATATCCAAAATCAATGATTTTAGGAATAGTTATTTGACCTGATAAATCTAACATTACATTCAAATTAGTAATGTCATTATGTATTATAGGATTTTCTTGTTTGTGTAGGTAATTCAACCCATTTAATACACCTAAAACAATGTCTTTAGCTTCATCTTGTGTAAATGTTTGCTCTCTTTTCATTTTATCTGCAAGAGTTTCACCACTTATAAAGTCCAAAATTGCATAAGCATATTTTTGATTATCTAATAATATATTACCACTATCTTTAAGATTAACAATATTAGGATGTTTTAGTGTTTTGAGTATTTCAATTTCAAGCACATCATCATTTTTATCAAATTGTGTTCTAGTCAATTTTGAAAAGGAGAATAATTTTAATAGTTTGGTTTTCTTCTCCTTGTCTATTACACGATAGGATTCAGCATAACTTCCCTTTTTTAAAAAGAATATTACAGTGTATTTGTCATCAATTACTTGACCTTTTGCTAATATCGATTTTGCGTTACTCATTTTTTATCCAACTAAAACTGAATCATCTCCACTTGGTTTTTCTTCATTTGGCAATAATTTGATTAAGTCGATAACAATAGGATGTAAATCTTCTGTAGTTGGATTTTCGCCGATTTGTTGTAAACCTTCATTTAATAATTGTCTTGCACGGTTACTGTCTTGCCAATGGTAAGAACCGAAATTTTGATTGTGTTGTCTTATGAAATTAATAAGTTGGTAAACTAATGTTAATTGGATAAATTCTAAATGAATTTCCTCTACTAATGCTTTCCCTAATTTAATATCCTGCTTTTTTAAAACCTCTTCCAATTGGCTTCGTAATTGATTTACGACTTGGGTTGAACGGTCATTTCCTAAATCTTTATTAGCTTTCTCTAATCTATAAAATTCTTCTTTTAGCTCTTCTTCTAATTTTGGCCACTCTGTCGTTTCGCTTAATTCGTCAATAGTTTTAAGCGTTTTTCTAAGGTTAGTCAAAACTTCTTGTTTACCGTCCACATCGTTTTTACTATTTTCAAATTTTCTTTCCAGCTCCGCAATGTCGGTCTCCGCTTTTTGAACTTTATCATTATTTACGCCTTCGTCTTTCAGTTCTTCAATACTTCCTTTTGCTTTGCGAATTTCGTTGGAAAGCCAATTAGTTTCGATTGATTGAGTGGTTCTTTTAACGGTAACATCATAAGAAAAATCTAAGTATGGAAAATATGCTGTTACAGTAATTTGCTCAGACCTGTCAATATTAACGGTTAAATCTACATCACTATTTTCTGGCAATAATGCTGGTAAATCTGCTCCACTAATAATAATGTCAGTTACATGATTGTTATAAATTGCTCGTGTTCCGTCTGCCTCGTGTTCGCCTTCATAAATTGGGATTTTAATAAAGTCCGCATCCATTCCAGGACGAATTTGTTTTTGGGTTTTTAAACCGTTTCTTGTTCCAACTGCTGGAATTGATTTATTTTTTTCTAAGTTTTTTAAGGTCTCAAAAACAATTTTACCCGTTTCTCTTTTTTTAATTTCAATTCCAATGTTATAAGCTAAAGTTGCATTTCCAATCTTAGAGCCTTGAATTACATTAAATACTTTTGGCTCACTTTCTAAAATATTTCCTTTTTCATCATATAATATTACACTAAAACCATTAGTTTTTCCTTCAATTAATTGCGTTTCAATTACTTCTCCTATTTCATTGATCTCAACTTTTCCGCTTGACCATGCTTTGTCATTTCTTGTTATTTCGGCAAATACTTTTTCAGGAATGTTACCTTCTGTTTTATCTGCTAAAATTTTCAGCGTTACAAATTCTTCTAATTCTACAGTTGATGCTTCATGTCCGATTTCGATTTGAATTTTAGATTTATCTCTTGTTTGCTCTTTTATTTCTTCCGAAATATCAATTGTTGATGCATACAAAGCTGCACCTTTTGATACTACTGTCATTGGGTCAACATTTGTATCAGGTTTGCAA
>CALPKO020000218.1 GCA_943324165.2 Bdellovibrio sp. ZAP7
ACAGTTCTTTGATTGAAAAATCTAAAATCTAAAATCTAAAATCTAAAATCTAAAATCGAATAAATCATTGCTAATCAACAGAACGTAAACTATTACACAATGGCAAACAAAGTAGAAGTTAAAGAATTATTAGAAGCGGGTGTTCACTTCGGACACATGACCCGCAAATGGGATCCAAACATGGCTCCTTATATTTATATGGAACGTAATGGAATTCACATTATCAACCTATATAAAACAGCAGCAAAAATTGAAGAAGCTAATGATGCTTTGAAAAAAATTGCTGCATCAGGTAGAAAAATTTTATTCGTTGCTACCAAAAAACAAGCTAAAGACATCGTAGCTGAAAAAGCAAAAGCTGCCAACATGCCTTACATTACTGAAAGATGGCCTGGTGGAATGTTGACCAATTTCGTAACTATTCGTAAAGCTGTTAAAAAAATGGCTACTATTGATAGAATGAAAAAAGACGGAACATTCATGACACTTTCTAAAAAAGAGCGTTTGCAAGTAGATCGTCTTCGTGCCAAGTTAGAGAAAAACTTAGGTTCAATTGCTGATATGTCTCGCCTTCCTGCTGCATTATTTGTAGTAGATATTAAAGCAGAGCACATCGCAATAAAAGAAGCTCAAAAATTAAACATTCCAGTTTTTGCAATGGTAGATACAAATTCTGACCCACGTGAGGTTGATTATGTAATTCCAGCTAACGATGATGCTTCAAAATCTATTGAGAAAATTCTAACTTTAGTTACTGCTGCAGTAATTGATGGTGCTTCAAACAGAAGTGCTGATGCAAAAGAAGGTGAATTTTCTGATGTTTCAGAAGAAGCAGAAGTTGCGCCAGTAGCAGAAGTTGTTGCTCCAGCTGTAGAAGTTGTTGCAGAAATTGAAGCTGCTCCTGTTGCAGAAGTGGAAGAAACTCCAGCAGTTGAAGAAACGAAAACAGAAGAATAAATAAATTAAAGTTCCAATACTTAGATTCCAAATTCCAAAAAATTATCAAATTTGATGATTTCATAACGTTGGAATTTGGGATTTTTGAATTGGAATTTCTTTTTTTGAACAAATTTTAATCTTTAAATTAAATATAAAATGGCAACAATTACTGCTGCAGACGTAAATAAATTAAGAACAATAACAGGTGCAGGAATGATGGACTGCAAGAAAGCACTTGTTGAAGCTGAAGGAGATTTTGATTTAGCAATTGAAAACCTTCGTAAAAAAGGACAAAAAGTAGCTGCAAATAGATCAGACAGAGAATCTACAGAAGGTGCTGCAATTGCAGTAGTAAACGCGGATAAAACTGCTGGAATCGTAATTACTTTGAACTGCGAAACTGACTTCGTAGGAATGAACGAAAACTTTGTGAAAATGGCTACTGAAATGGCTAATTCTGCATTGAACTTCGATTCTAAAGAAGCGTTTTTAGCATCAGATTTTAACGGAATAACAGTTGCAGATAAATTAATCGAGCAAACTGGCGTTATCGGTGAAAAATTAGAAATCAGAACTTTTGAGAAATTAGAAGGTGCTTTCGTTGGATCTTACATCCACTCTGGTAACAAAATCGCTACCATCGTTGCTTTGTCTGCTAATGTAGAAGGAGCAGAAGAAGTAGCTAGAAACATTGCAATGCAAGCTGCTGCAATGGCTCCAATTGCTTTGAACGAAGACGGAGTTGATTCTGAAACTATCGCAAAAGAAATCGAAATTGCTAAAGATTTATTGCGTCAAGAAGGTAAACCAGAAGCAATGTTAGACAATATCGCTAAAGGAAAATTACAACGTTTCTTTAAAGACAATACTTTAGTAAACCAAGATTACATCAAAGACAACAAATTGAGCGTTGCTGAATATGTAAAATCTTTAGATAAAAACCTTGTGGTATCAGGATTTAAAAGAGCTGCATTAGGTTAGTGATTTAAGATTTGTGATCAACGAAGTTTGATTGCAGATTTTAAAAAATACAAGATCCCATTTCAAAAATTTGAAATGGGATTTTTTTATTTCTGAAAATAGTTTCGGTTTTGCAGTCAAATCAAATTTAAGAAAAGTTGTAGGTTTAAGCTGAGTCAAAATCTTTTAAAAAACAAATAAGTTTCGCCTGCTTTCTCCAACTTAAAATTGCTTTTTGTCATTGTCATTGCCATTGTAATTCCTATTGCAATTGCCATTGAAATTGACTTTTGCCATTGTAATTGCCATTGAAATTGCCATTGAAATTGACTTTTGCCATTGCCATTGAAACTAAAACAACTTCGCAACTTCTTCATTAACAAATTCCAAAAAGCGTTCGTCAGCAGTGGTAAACGGATCTAAAACATTAGAGTCAATGTCGATTTGACCAATGTTTTCGCCATTTACAAAAAGAGGCACTACAATTTCAGATTTTACCGTAAAACTACAAGCAATATAATTGTCTTGCGCAGCTACATCAGGAACTACAAAATTCTGGTTTGAAACGGCAACTTGTCCGCAAATGCCTTTCCCGAAGGGGATTTCGGTGTGGTCGGTTGGCGCACCAACATAAGGACCAAGGTGCAAAGTTTGGGTTGCGTGGTTAGCAAAATAGAATCCTACCCATGTGTAATAATCTATGTTTTGTTCTAGCAATGCACAGATTTTGAACAATTTTTCGTCCCTCGAATCGCTTGTGTTTGTTGTGATATCGGTAACCTTTGGTTTTAATAATTCAAAATTCATTGCTTGCATGTTTTTTTACAAAAGTATTTAATTGTTACTACCTAAAATTACATAAATTTGTTAAAAAAACTGCTTTGGAAAATTATTTTAAAAAATACAGACCTTTCTTACTTTTTTTAGGAAAATTTCTACTGAGCTATTTGACTTTAATTTTCTTTTACCAACTGTACCTCAACC
Organism: Bdellovibrio sp. ZAP7; assembly: GCA_943324165.2. Taxonomy (GTDB): domain Bacteria; phylum Bacteroidota; class Bacteroidia; order Flavobacteriales; family Flavobacteriaceae; genus Flavobacterium. Next base: position 2,884 of record CALPKO020000218.1, read on the forward strand.
AATTTGACGCCACAAAATTTGAAGTGGATGGCATTACACAAATGGTCGCCAATCAATCTGGCGACGTATTGAACTTTTTTGATTACAAAATCAAATTGCAGCCGCACGATTCAGAATCTTCTGTCAGAATGTACTTGAATAACGTAGCCATTGTGCGCATTGTTGAAGGATGCAATGCAGTTAGCGTCATGATTTTGTTTACTGCGTTTATCATTGCTTTCAGTGGGAAATTATTACAAACAACGATATATATTTTGTTTGGCGTTCTTATTATTCATTTGTTGAATGTGCTGAGAATTGCCTTATTAACAATGGGTTTAATTCATTATAAGGCCTACGAACATTTGATGCACGACATTGTTTTTCCGTTGTTTATTTACGGCGTTGTTTTCGGGTTATGGCTAATCTGGGTCAATAAATTTTCAGGATATGATAAAAAAACTGCTTCAAAATAAAATGAAAATCTTTTGGATTGTACTTTTGATAGCTCTTTTTGCCGTCATTAGAATGTTTGAAAACCAGCTTTTCTATGATCCATTTTTAGATTTTTTTAAAAGTGAATTTCAGCTTATGCCGCTGCCTACTTTTGATGGATTTCAATTGTTTTTGAGTTTATTTTTGAGGTATTTGCTTAATTCAATTGTTTCTTTGGCCATCATTTATGTCGCTTTTAAAGAAGTTGAATTAGTGAAATTTTCGGCTGTTTTGTATGGTATTTTCTTTGTTATCTTAACAATCGTATTCTTTTCGATTATCCATTTTTATGGAAATACCAACAATTTATTATTGTTCAATATCAGGAGGTTTTTGATACAACCGATTTTTGTATTGCTTTTCGTGCCTGCTTTTTATTACCAAAAGAAGGTATAAAAATTAAACCTTCTTCCGCTCCCCTATTTGTTGTCTCCACATTGCGTAATACAATCCTTTTTCGGTCAATAAATCATCGTGTTTCCCTTGTTCGATTATTTTTCCTTGCTCTAAAACAAAAATCTTAT
>CALPKO020000219.1 GCA_943324165.2 Bdellovibrio sp. ZAP7
AGTCGTTGGCAAGGCTCCTAAATTTGCTCCTGAACAAATTGGTGCTACTTGCGAAAACGCTGGCGTTACCTTTTGTTTGACAGTGATGGTCATTGTTGATGTTGTTGCACATTGATTAGCAGTTGGTGTGAACGTATAAGTTGTAGTGGTGGTGGTGTTCAATGCTGGAGACCAAGTACCCGTAATTCCATTGTTAGAGGTGGTTGGCAATGCAGATAAAGTTGCTCCCGAACAAATTGCATTAACTTGTGTAAATGTTTGTCCCAATGATACAATCGGATTAATGACTATCGTCATTGTTATTGTTGTCGCACATTGACCTGGTGATGGAGTAAATGTATAAGTAGTAGTGGCTGTATTGTTCAATGCAGGCGACCATGTTCCTGTAATGTTATTGGTTGAAGTGGTTGGTAGAGGAAATAAATATGCTCCAGCACATTTTGGAGCAACTGCCGTGAATGTTGGTGTAACAATTGAATTTACTCTAATGTTAATTGTAGCATTATTTTTACAATCTGCTGTGCTATTGACCCCTGTAACAGTATAGGTTGTGACACCATTGACGCCAATAGGTGGAACAAAAGCAACACCATCGCTGACGCCATTTGTCCAAGTATAATTCTCCGCACCTCCTCCTGTTAGGGTAATTGTTTCGCCTGAGCAAACTGTGGCGGATGTTGTATTTGCGGTTACTGTTGGCGGATTGGAACAAAAGTTACCATTTGATAGTATTCGTTTAGCATTAATGTAATATCCAGTCACGGGACCAATATATTCTTCCCAAGAAAAAATAGCTCCGCCATTAGTTGTTGGTACCATACTTAGCTGGAATTTATCAGAATTTTCGGAAGCAACTATAACTCCACTTGGATTCCATTGTAGCGCTCCATTTAAATTTATCTTTTGTGCAAATATTTTCCCCCAAGCAACAATAAACGCTCCATTTCCGTCTGAAATAACTTGTGGAGGATCTTGAGTAGGACTTGTAGCTATATTTGTCAACGAAATTCCGTTGGTAGTCCATTGAACAACTCCGCTTGAATTTATTCGCTGTGCAATAGTAGCACCCGCATAACTTTGTTGATATCCTGCAAAAACAATAATAGCTCCAGAGTCTCCGTCCGAGACAATTGCTGGATATCTTAAGTCTGATGAATATGTTCCATTAAATGAATTACTTATTTGAACTCCATCTGCGGTCCATTGAACCGTTCCGCTTGAATTCACACGTTGTGCATAAATACTGCCAAAGGCCCAAACGCCTCCATCTCTATTATCGTCCCAAGTAATAATAGACCCTCCGTTACCATCTAAAACCATTGCTGGGTTTGACTGTCCGCTTGTCTGAGTGCAGATTGCCACTCCATTTGTAGTCCATTGTGTCACGCCGCTTGAATTGATACGCTGGCTATAAATATCATCATTTCCATTTCGACGATCTTTCCAAGTAAGAATGGCACCTGTACTTCCATCCGAAATCATAAATGCAGCGGATTGACGTTGAGATGGTTCCGAGCAAATACTCTTTCCATTGACAGTCCATTGTACTACACCATTTCCATTAATGCGTTGAACATAATTCTCATATGCTGAAACATTCCATCCTGCACCATTAGTATAGCTTTTGTCGTCTAACCATGAAATAATAGCTCCTCCACTGCCATCTGTCACTATTCTTGGTGACCCTTGTTGATTTATTGCAGTGCTAATAGCAACGCCATTGGTAGTCCATTGCGATGCTCCGCTAGAATTAATGCGCTGGGCATAAATATCATTATTTCCATTTCTGGTATCTAACCAAGTAATAATAGCTCCGCCATTACCGTCTGGTATTATGGTTGCGGAAACTTGTTCTCCTGTTGCATTACAAATAGCGACTCCATTGATAGTCCATTGTAGCACTCCGTTTGCATTAATGCGCTGCGCATATATGTCACTTGCACCATTTCTACTATCACTCCAAACAATAATAGCTCCTCCTGATCCATCTGAAACACTTTTGTAGAGCGAATAATTAATTGCAGCATTACAAATTAAATTATTTAATGAAGAATCAGAAAACCATTGCGCATTTGTATTTGCATTAACTAAAACGATAATTAATAAAATAATTTTTTTCATAATTTTTAATCATTAATAAACCTACTTGGTTCAGGCATCGGCTTTTCCTTTTTATTTAAAACTCAATTATTCCTCTTTAGAAGCATCTTCTTCCGCTTTTTTTCTTTTTGCTCTTTTTGAAAGCATTATTACCGTTATTATAAATATTGGAAGAAGTGTTGGAATAGCGGGGAATTCTGATTCTCTTCTCCATGTCAAAACTATGAAAATTAACAAAATAATAATAGCTAAAATCATAGAAAATTTATAAATCCTGTTTAATTGATTAGAGTTTAGTTTTTTCAAAATCATTTTTTGTAATTAGTGTTCATATATTATTCTTTAGAAGCGTCTTCTTCCTCTTTTGTACTTTTAGCCTTTTGTGATACTATAACAGAAATAAACATAAAAAGCAAAGGCAACCATAGCATTTTAGGATGTTCTATCCAGTTTTCCCAGTCTAATCCAACTTGCAGTGCCATTGTAATTAATGTTAATGCTGCAAAAACTTTAGTTATAACATTTAATTGATTGGAGTTCAGTTTTTTCATAATCGTTTTTATTTGTTAATATTACTCTTTTTTTTTTGATTCCTTTGCTTTTTTCCTTTTTGCAACAGCAGAAAATCCTATACCTAAAAAAGTAAGTGACATACCAATAGGTTTTAATTCTGAATTTAAACTAGGATAATCTTCTAGATAATTACTAAACTTTAAAGCAATCAAGCAAAAACTTAATGCAATAAAAGCGATCGCTAAATTTTGATACAATTTTGATGAAATATTCACTTTTTTCTTAATTTAATATTTTCCTACTCATATAGCTTTTCGGTTACGCTCCGTTCTTTATAGTGGGTTCTAATGTCCACTTAAATTAAATATTTAGCAACAAAAAAACGTTAATAGCACACATAAGTCAATACCCATTAATGGGTATTTTACTAGTGAATTTTTGGCAGAAAAAAAGCAATTAAATGTCAATAAGAGGAACAGCAGTCTATATGCTTACATTTATAAACAATTTAAATTATTGAAAAACGAAAAATTGTGTTTTGAACGTATTGCGATAAAAACTAAATATCCTATTTCTTTTTCGGTAAACTAATTTGAATGATTGTTCCTTGACTCACCACGCTATTGATTTCGAAAATTCCTTTGTAGTTATGGATTCTTTTTTCGATGTTTTCTAGACCAAATCCTTTTTGGGTTTCGAGCTCATTTATACCAACTCCATCATCGGAAAATTGAAATTGGTAATTGTCATCGTAACTATAAAATTCTATAATAATATGGTCTGATTTGCCATGTTTTATAGCATTGTTGATGAGCTCTAAGGCAATAAGGTACATGTCATAAACCCAAACTTCATTAATGTTCTCAGGAAAATCATAAGCAAAAAGCTCAATTTTTAAATGTGGTAAACCTGTATTAAGAATATAAATTTGACTTTTTAAACTGTCCAATAATGCGCCATCATCAAGGGATTTGGGTAAAATTTGATGTGAAATTTCTCTAATATCAGCAGCAAGTTCTTGAATGTTAGTTTCAGCAAGTGTCGTGTTGTTTAGTTTAAAGAGCTGTAAAACATGTGCAATTTTACTTCCTAAATTATCGTGAATTATGTTGGCAATGTTGCGCCGCTCTCTAATTTGAACTTGTGTGATAACCTTAATTGAATTTTCTTTTTCGGCTAAAATTTCAAGGTTTAAAGCATTGTTTTTTTGAAAGGTCTCAATATACATTTTGGTTAATACATACCCGAAA
>CALPKO020000220.1 GCA_943324165.2 Bdellovibrio sp. ZAP7
CATTACAAGCTTTGTATGCGATATACGATAATTGTAATTCATTGCATACCAATGCTTACGATGAAGCAATCACCACGCCAACCGAAGAATCTGTGCGTCGTGCGATGGCAATCCAATTGATTATCAACAAAGAGTTAGGATTGGCGAAAAATGAAAATCCAATTCAAGGTTCATTCATTATTGAAGAATTGACTGATTTGGTAGAAAATGCCGTGTTGTTAGAATTTGATAGAATTACAGAAAGGGGAGGAGTGCTTGGTGCAATGGAAACCATGTACCAACGTTCTAAAATACAAGAAGAAAGTTTGTATTACGAAACCCTGAAACACACTGGCGAATTTCCAATTATTGGAGTCAACACTTTTTTAAGTTCAAAAGGTTCTCCAACCGTAATTCCAGCAGAAGTGATTCGTGCCACCGAGGAAGAAAAGCAATACCAAATCGAAATGTTGGATCAACTTCATTTGGCGCAAGCCGATAAAATTGCATGGCAATTGAATGAAATCCAAGAAGCCGCGATAAACAATAAAAACATATTTGAAAAACTAATGGAGGCAACCAAAGTTTGTTCTCTAGGACAAATTACGAGTGCTTTGTTTGAAGTAGGTGGACAATACAGACGCAATATGTAAACTTATAGCCAATGTAATAGCTTTAATTGGTTAAATTATTAGAACAGATAACTTTTCAAAATGGCTAATTTTTTAGCCATTTTTTTATTATTGTAATTGCAGGAATGAATTGCAGCATTTGATAGTAATAGTGTTAGTACAAGGTATCATTCAAAACATTACCAGCAGCTAAAAAGTTCATCGCACTATTCTTATACGCTCGACCCCATTCTTTGTCTTGGTAAATTGATTTCATGTTCTTGAGGGTAAGGCGCACGGTGTGTCATGCTGACATCTTCCTTAATTTGCTGTTGCGTATAGAACCGTTTTTCGTCTGTTGCAGCATAACGCGGATCTGGAATAAAAGGCATTTTCTCCATTTTTGAAATGGTAACGGTAGGGAAGTGGTAATCTACTTCAACTTGACCGAGCAAAAGATAACAACCTCCTCCTTTGAAAGGATAACTCAAAAGGCAATCGGCAAAATGTGCCGTATCAAAAAAATCTCCTTGTGCATCTATCCAAGTTCCAAAATACATATCGCCTCTTTTGGTTGGCACATGTTTCCTAGAAATTAAATAAGCCAACATCCTGACCGTTTTTTTGTGGTGTTTCGTCAAATCCTTTGCCATCACGTCGCCACGATAAGAAGTTTGTAATAAATTAAACGGTGTTACAGAAACTGGAAAATCCAATAACTCAATTTCATCAAAGGCATCTTCAAAGGGAGAACGTTCCAAAACAGGCAATTGATATTCTTTTACGGGTTCTCTAAGTAGCAATAAATTGCGGTCTTCTGGTTTAAAATTAATCAGAATTAATCGAGCTATGATTAAAAGCTCATTCTTTCTTTTGCCGGTAAAACGGAAAGCACCTATAAAAATTAAAAGCTGTAAAGTTTCAATGCCAATAGGAATCCGATTGATAAAATCTTCTAAAGATTGGTATTTTCCATTGGTGTTTCGTTCCTTTACAATTAGTTCGCTTGTATTTGAATTTAAACTTTTTAAATGTTGAAAGCCCAAATAGATATTTTTGCCATGCACATTGGTTTGGGTTTCACTTTGGTTGACACAAGGATTATGGATTTTTGCTCCCGACATTTTTGCTTCATGGATGTACACTTCGGTGCGGTAAAATCCACCAAAATTATTGATTACCGCGGTCATGAATTCAATCGGATAATAAGTTTTTAAATACAGACTCTGGTAACTTTCCACCGCATACGATGCAGAATGCGCTTTGCAAAAGGAATAACCCGCAAAAGATTCTATTTGCCGATAAATCTCTTGACTCAACTGCTCTGCATGCCCTTGCTTTTTACAAGAAGCAAAAAAATCATCTTTTACTTTTTGTAATGCTGCTTTAGACCGTCCTTTTCCACTCATGGCTCGACGCAGAATATCGCCATCGGCAGCAGGAAGTCCGCCATAATGCAATGCAATTTTGATAACATCTTCCTGGTAAACCATAATGCCGTAAGTTTCTCCCAACTGCTCTTTAAAAACATCATGAAAATATTCAAATTTATCGGGATAATTGTGCCGAAAAATATATTCTTTCATCATACCCGATTGCGCTACACCAGGACGAATAATCGATGATGCTGCTACTAAAACTTTGTAATTGTCACATTTTAATCTTCTCAGTAAACCGCGCATGGCAGGACTTTCTATATAAAAACAACCTATGGTTTTGCCTTCGCTTAAAAGTGCGTTACACACTTTTTCGTTTTTAGAAATGGAAGTGTCACGAATATCCACATCGATGCCTTGATTTTCTTTAATCAATTTTACGGTATCGTCTATGTGACCAATGCCGCGTTGGCTTAGAATATCGAATTTGTCAAATCCAATATCTTCTGCTACATGCATATCAAACTGGACTATTGGAAAACCTTTTGGTGGCATTTCTAAGGCCGTGAAATTGGTGATTGGTTCTTCTGAAATAATGATACCACAAGAATGCATGCTGCGTTGATTGGGATATTTTTCGAGCATGATGCCGTATTCTTGCACCATTTTAACCACCGCATTTTTATGGTGCTTCTGCATCGGATTTTTAGCCAATTGATCTAATTCTTCTTTTGGTAAACCAAAAACTTTTCCGACCTCCCGAAAAATCGAGCGGTATTTGAATTCGACATTCGTACCACAAAAAGCAACATGGTCTCTGCCGTATTTGTTAAAGATATAGGTTAAGATGGTATCACGCTCTCGCCATGACCAATCAATATCAAAATCGGGAGGCGATTTCCTATTAACGTTCAGAAAGCGTTCGAAATACAAATCCAATTCCAGTGGACAAATATTGGTAATATCAAGACAATAAGCGATAATGCTGTTGGCACCGCTACCACGACCAATGTGCAAAAAACCTTGGTTGATGCTGTACTGCACGATATCCCAAGTAATCAAAAAGTAACCGCTAAATTCTAGTTCATTGATGACCTTCAATTCTTTTTCGACCCTAGCTTTGGCTTCTAAATTCTCAGAACCATAGCGACGAACCATTCCTTCGTAGGCAAGTTGAGTCAATAAGACAATATCGTCATGCTTGTTGGTTGTGTAATGCTTTTTGTTTTTAGGCGTATTGAAATCATATTCAAAATTACACGCTTCGATGATGGCTTGTGTATTTTGAATAATTGCAGGATAATGAATGTATTTTTCGACTAGATTTGCTACAGGAACCATTGTTTCAGCAACTTTGCAATAGTCACTTTCATTGAGTTTTGAGCCAATAATATTCAAATCGATTGCCCTAAGTATTTTGTGCAGGTTGAACTCTTTTTTTGTTCGGTAGGTAACCGATTGCAATACCACCATTTTAGCAATCCTTCTTTTCCAAACGTAATTATAAAGTTGATTGATTTGCGCTGGATTAACTCCAATAAATTCATTTTCCTTTAGTTCGTCTGGCACATTTTCAAACGGATAAATAACAATCACATGTTCAAAATTCGGTGCTTGTTTTGGGAGCAAAGTATTGTCTAAATTGTGCTTTGTCAAAAGACAATTCATTTCTGCAATTCCTTTTCTATTCTTTGCCAAGCCAATGTACAATTGCTTTCCATCAGAACGAAAGTCAATGCCAACTATTGGTTTAATGTTTACCGCTGCACATGCTTTTATAAAATCATAAATACCCGTCACCGTATTAATATCAGTAAGTGCCATTGCCTTAACGCCATACAAAACAGCTTGTTCCACCAATTCATTTAATGGAATAGTGCCG
>CALPKO020000221.1 GCA_943324165.2 Bdellovibrio sp. ZAP7
GCAGTTGAAGTTTCAATAGTTGTACCATTAAAGTCGGCAGAAATTACGTTTCTGGCCAATCCTTCGCTAATGCTTTTTGCCACATCCATTGGTGATGCGCCACTTTCAAACTGTTTTACCGAACCATCGGGCAATGTGATATTAATCATTCGTTCTAATTTTTTGGAACGCAAATATAGTTGTTTCAAAAATTACTAACAAAAATATAATTGTAGTAAATAAAATAAATTGTTCTGGACTAAAAAAAAGGGGTAGTTCAATCTGTGATTTAATGAATTTTTCTACTGAAAATAAATTTCAATAAATTATTAGCAAGTAAAATTTCCTCAAAGATTTAAAACAATGATTTAATGACTTTGGAATAATACTAACATTAAAAAAACTTATTTTTTATTTATTGATAATGTTCGATAAGCCAAAAAAGCAGCAATGATCATTAAAATTGCGCCCAGGTAAAAACTGGCGCCAGGTAAATAAAACAAACTGTTTTTGTTGGTGGCATAAGCAAATAAATTGTTCATCACCAGCGGTCCGATAATGGCAGTAAGACTCATCAAACTGGTGAGTGCGCCTTGCAGCTCGCCTTGTTCATTGTCTGGTACTTGTTTAGAAATAATGCCTTGCAAGGCTGGACCCGCAATTCCGCCCAAGCAATAAGGAACTAAAAATAGGAACATCATCCAACCTGTTGGCGCCAAACCAAAAAGTAGTAAGCCCAAAATATAAAATGCCATTCCGGCATAAATGGTTTTGTTTTCTCCGTATTTAGGAATTACCTTTCGGATTAAAAATCCTTGTACAAAAGCAATTAACAAACCAACTACAGCCAAAGAATAGCCCACAATTTCTGGTGTCCAATGAAATTTATACATGGTGTAATAGGTCCAATTCGATTGCACCGCATGAGAAGCGATGAACAGCAATAACAACGATACAATTAATCCTGAAACGACAGGATACTTTTTTAGGTGTTTTAATGAACCAATAGGATTGGCCCGTTTCCAATTGAACGCTCGTCGATTTTCTATAGACAAAGATTCTGGAAGTATAAAATAGCCGTAAATCACATTTAGTAAAGTTAATCCGGCGGCTATTAAAAACGGTACGTTGGTTCCCCATTTGCTGGCGACACCACCTATGATTGGTCCGATAATGAAACCTAGACCGAACGCAGCTCCGATTAATCCGAAATTTTGTGAACGCTTTTCTGGTGTGGAGATATCGGCAATATAGGCCGTTGCTGTGGTAAAACTTGCTCCCATGATTCCTGCGATGATCCGACCTGCGAAAAGCCAAGCGATTGTTGGAGCAAATGCGTGAAGAATATAGTCTAAACCGAGTCCGAAAAGGGATAATAAAAGTATTGGTCTTCGTCCAAATTGATCGCTTAAAGCACCGAGAATTGGAGAAAAAATGAATTGCATCAATGCAAAAGAAAATACCAAAAAACCACCATATTTAGATGCTTCATTGATGCCCAAACCTGTAAGATTTTCTATTAATTGAGGAACAATCGGAATGATAATTCCAAGTCCGATAACATCAACTAAAACCGTAACAAATATAAATCCGAGCGCAGCATTGGATTTGTTCTTCAAAAAACTATCTGGTAACATTGATGGTTGCGCGGTCTCCGGTAAAAAGGTTCCACTGATTAGAAGTGATTACATTTCCTTTATCGTCGAACATTTCAAATTCGGCAGTATTTGGACTTGAATAGCCTTCATTGAGTGCTTGAAATTGAATTTTATTGAATCCTTTTGACAAATTAATAACAACTTGCTTCGAACTACTTTCTAACAAAACTTCACTATTAATCAATTCGTCATTGAGATAAACACTGACTTTGTCCCCATCAAATTCTCCAAAATCCCTACAAACAATTCGTACATAACTGCTTTTTGTTTTAAAATCCCCAAGAAAATTACCTTTTTCTGCATTCAATCGGTCTTTAACAATATCATTTGGATTGGCAAAAGTGTTTGTTTTGGTAATTAACATATCGTTTTTTACAAACGAATTATTAGGATCTGGAAATTTATCAGAATAAGTTGGTTTTGGTTCAAATTTAAATTTTTCTGAAGGTAGAGCAGGCAATTTAGATGCAGAAATTGGGGCAGAAAAAGAAGATTTTTTATTTTTCGTATCAAATTGTGACCAAATACAAATTGGCGCAAAAAAGATTAAAAACTGCAAATAAATAATTTTCATACGAATAGATTTGAAAAATAATTTTTAAAAGTAAATAAAAACAAAATAGAACTTTTAAATACGAATAAGATTTACAAAAAGTTTAAGATTTAGCGGCTATTCAATTAAAAATAAATCCTAAACCTATCGTTTTTAGCATTCTTTTTCCAAATGGAAAGAAAAATTTCGATTGACCAAAAATATATCCAAAGAGCATTAACATAAACGGATACAAAGGCAATACTAATATTATTAAAATAAAATAATAAAAAAACCAGTGTGTATTTTGTTCGTTGATGCCAATTAAATTCATCAGATAATTAGCAATTTTTGCTGACAAAGAACCGTTGATGGCAAAAACTATAAAAATAATTACCATTTGAAAATTAGAATCGATCCCCCAACGTTCTTTAAGTTTCATTTAAAATAGATTTAAATTCTAGGAGAAAACACACCCAATTTTGTATTGTTGACAATTTGAAAATAATTCAAATAATTGAAAAGCATATAATTAACTTCATACCCATAATTGATATTCGGTTGGTAGTCGATGCTCATTTCATATAAATCTGAATTAAAAAGCGAAGGTTGCATGACTCTGGCGTTCCACTCGTTGACCCAAACTTTGTTGCGACTTTCAAAATACGCTTGTGCATAAAAATTACGTGGCTTTGCATTGGCATTGAACCAACTACTGAATCCTGGGTCAATGATTATGATTTCGTATTCTAAAGCTTCATTGGCAATTTTGATGGTGTCACTTTTTAATTTTTCCGAATCCTTTAAGCCAGCAATGTTGGTTTTGGATCCTGCACAAGCAATAATTATCAAAATCAATAAACCGATTGAAATGTATTTTTTCATCTTTTCAATTTTTAATAATTTGTATAAAATAAATCAAAAAATGCCATTTTAGGAACTTTTAACTTGCTTACCTTTTGATATCAATTAAATACGCTTTGTCTTCGTTGTTGATGACTTCTAAAACTATTGGTAAATTTTTAGTTGTTTTTCCTTCTATCACAAACAATTTCCCACCTTTCACTTTGATATTGCTTTTACTAAAATCAACGTCGCCATAAGTTAATGTTCTGCGGATATCGCTTGTATCAACCCATTTTTCGTTGAGTTTTTGCTTGGCAGTTTCAGAATAATAAAAAGGCTTGCTTCTCAAATTTTTTAAAACTCTTGCATTTGGAAAATAGCTACAACCTGTATCTTTTCCGTTAAGAATCATCATTAAAAAAACTATTCCTATCGCAAAACCGCTCAAATAATAGGCCAACCGTTGGTAAAATTTCATTGTTTAAATTTTCCGCAAAGATACTTTAAAATACAATTAGATTGATGTCGCTACTTGAAATTCCAAACCATTCTCCAATTGCTTTGTTGGTCAAAATGCCATGATAAAAATAAACACCGTGTTTTAATCCGCTGTTGCAACGAATGGCAGTTTCAATTCCACCATCGTCCGCAATTTGAAGTAAATATGGGGTGATAATATTACTAATTGATAATGAAGCCGTTTTAGAATATCTTGAAGGAATATTAGGCACGCAATAATGAATGACATTGTTTTTTACGAATGTTGGTTTTTCATGGGTGGTGATTTCTGAAGTTTCGAAACATCCAC
>CALPKO020000222.1 GCA_943324165.2 Bdellovibrio sp. ZAP7
ATCACTTCCGCCAAATGGTTCACTAACACACAAAGCACCTATTTTATCACCCAAAATACTCGGAGTCAAATAATCTTGTTTGATTTTTTCGCTCCCTTCTGCGTTTAAATGTGTCATTGCTAAATAGGAATGTGCCCACATAGCAGCAGCAAAACCTCCAGATTTTATCTTTTGAAGTTCTTCTAAAAAAACAACACTGTAGAATAAATCTAAATTTAATCCACCATAAACTTCGGGATAATTGATTCCGAAGAAACCCATTTCACCAAATTTTTTCCAAATAAAACGCTCAATGGTTCCCGTTTTTTCCCATTTTTCAATGTGAGGAACAACTTCTTTTAGTAAAAAATCTTTTAAACTTTTTCTGAATAATTCATGCTCTTCTGTAAAGTAAATCGAATTCATAAATACGGATATTTTATCTTATTTTTTTAGAATTCCAAATATAAGGCAATTATTTTTACTTTATCAACAGGAAATCCATTAATTTTTGATAAATCCTCAATATTTTTTATTTCACCATTCATACTCCTAAAAGTCACAATTTCTTTAGCCAAAGTATACCTAAAATAGGGGAATTGCATCAATTCTTTGATTGAAGCATCATTGATTTTAATTTTATTGACATTTGGAATAATCGAAATTTTAAAATATTTATTCAAATTTTCAATTACTTCTGGCGACAAACCCCAAACATCTTTAAGTTGCTCCATCGAAACAAAGCTTCCGAATTTTACTTTTTCTTTCAAAATCCTTTGAGATAAGGCTGGTCCAATGCCATAAACTTTTATTAGGTCTTCCGCAGTAGCTTGATTGATGTCGATTTGCACAATATTCTCCTCTCTCTTAAAGTCTTTTTTATCGTAAGCAAAATAATTATTTGATTTTTTATTGGTCACCCAATCTGGAAATTTAAAATATGGAGCAATCACTTTCAATAAGGAATCTGAAATTTTCGTTACCGCCTGAAATTCTTGAACAGAGTTTACATATTTATTGGTTTTTCTAAAAGCTAGCAAACGATCAATTTCAGCGACAGACATTCCGAGTTTGTATCCTTTAAAATCTGTAATGAAATTAGGATTAAAAGGATAAATTTTAGGATTATATTCTGATTGTTCTTGTTTTAAAAAATCAATTTCCATTTGAAGTGCGAGCCATTTTTGTTTTTCGGGATTTTGAATTTCATTTTTTGAAAAATCTTTGAAAAACATAGTCAATTGAAATCCTACAATCGAAAATAGCATTAAAAATATGCCGATTCTTTGCGGCTTACTAAATATAAAATGGGATTTTAGGGGCTTAAAATTCATTTAAAATAGTTTAAAAGTTTACAAAAATAATCTAGGAAAATTATAAATCGAAAACTGAAGACCGTTTTGCGCGTATCAGATCTTTTAATCTCCACCAAAAAGCCAAAGTTAAATAGACACCAAACCACAAACCGGCGGTTACAAATGAAATGTAAATAAAAAATAAACGCACGCTATTTGCACGCATTCCCAAACTGTCAGCCAATCTAGAGGAAACATGAAAACCATATTTTTCAAAAAAATATTTTAATCGGATAACAAGACGCATTTGGATTGCAGATTTTGGATTTTAGAATTTCGAATTAAAATTTTTTAATAAAGTAAATTTAAGAAAAATTTTCTAATTTTCAAATTATCTAATTTCCTAATTGCTCAATTTTCTAATTACTCTTCAATAATTCTGCTCCAATCGAACATTCTAAACAACGATTTTTGCTGCAATATTCATTTTTGAGTTGTAAAAGTGATTGGGTTTCAAAAGCGTTTTTAGGTAGTATTCCAAAAGAAGTAAACTTATCGATGGTAGCGTTTTTCTCAGGTGAAACTTCGTTTAATATTGCTAAGATATCCATGAAATTTTCTTTAGATTGACTTTTTGCATAAGCGAACTGCACGGGAACTATCGTGTTAATAATCAACAAATCAATGAAAGATTTGGTCAAAGGTTTTCTCTTTTTCGGGCTTTCTTTATCGAATTGATAATGACTTTTCCAATACTCCGCTACCGAAACGTTAAAAATTTCATAAATGGCGACCGTTGAGTTCAATCCAATGATTTTCGAAAACAATTGCTTTTCTTGAAAATATAACTGTGCCAATTGTGCTAAGCGAATGGTTGGAAAATTGTCTTGTCGGTGTTTAAAAAACTGAACCGGATTGATGTGTTTTCTTTCGATTTGGTATTTTTGAAGCAAATAGAAAAATCTAAATTTCAATTCTTTAAAGTAGTTATCTTCTTTTTGTTCATCTAATAATCCTGCAAATCCAAAAAACAAAGCTTCTAAATTTTGTATTTCAAAACTTTCTTTCCTGATGATATGGAATGATATATTTTTAGCAATATTAAAAAAGATTTCACCATTGGTGTTAAGTCCAAAATTCTTCGCCAAAAGACAAAAAAGTACTGCTTCCCAATCGTTGTTGGTTTCTTGTAACAGGGTTTCAATAGGAATGGACTTTCGTTCTAACCTTTCAAAAAAAAGTCGCTCTTGCCAATTTTTAAGAACAAAATCATCAATTTCAGTTACTTGTTTTTCGCAAAAAATCCACGATTTAGGATTCATCAATGATTGATAGTTTTCTAAAATTGACTTTGAAACATAATTTTTAAGTTCGAAAACAGGAATTTCAGTATTGTTTTTTCTAAAAACAGCAGCATCATGTTCCCAAACTACATGTAGAATCACGCTGTCATAATTATCATCTCGCTCATGATTGTGTAAATACCAATCAGAAGATTTTATATGAATTTCGACATTTCCTGCCCATTTTTGTTCCTCAATAATGATTTTTGCATTAAAAAAGTCGGGGCCTGCGAGTTGCAGATATTCTCCTGTTTTAAGAATTACTAGATTTTCTCCATTGGTAGTTTTTAAATTTGGATGTTCTTTTGAAATTCCAAATTTTTTAAATTTCCATATATAATGAAGAAAATCTTCTTTCATTTTTTAAAATTGATTTGTAGTCAACAAAACCAAAGTACACGCGACTTCTACCTTAATATCATTGATTTTAAGTAATTGATAAAATTCTGGGTTCTCAGTTCCCGGATTGAAAATCACTCTTTTAGGGTGTGTTTCAACTATGTAATTATAATAATCACGCTGTCTCATTGCATTTAAATAAAGCGTAACAGTGTCAATATTAGCCAATGGGATTTGTTTTGTGTGAATTTTAATTCCTGCCACTTCGCCAGCATTCTGGCCAATAGCCAAAACCGAATGTCCTTTTTCGACCAACATCGTAATCGCTTTGAAAGCATATCGGTCTGGCTTTGTCGATGCCCCGAGTACTAAAGTTTTTTTATTTTTCATTCAACAAAAATAAGTATTTTTTGGAACATTTATTTTAATAATGAGTAACTAAGTGAGTTGTATAAAAAATTCGAAAAATCAAATTTGCAGAATCAAAAAGTTTTTCATAAATTTAGATACTGAATATTTAAATGTATGATAGAGACAGAAATTGAATCAGAAAATAAAGCAATTGCCAGAGAATATAAAGAGTTGCTTCGCATTAGTTATCAAACTTTAACTTTAGAAGATAAAAAATTAATTCGAAAAGCTTTTGATGTTGCTGTTGACGCGCACAAGGACCAACGGCGAAAATCGGGTGAAGCTTATATTTTTCATCCCATCGCCGTTGCCAAAATTGTTGCTTCAGAAATTGGACTCGGACCAACCGCCATAGCTGCTGCACTTATGCACGATGTGGTAGAAGACACTGCGATTACTGTTGAGGACATTGAAAAAATGTTTAATCCAAAGGTGGCACAATTGG
>CALPKO020000223.1 GCA_943324165.2 Bdellovibrio sp. ZAP7
TAACTTTTCTGTTTTACGAAAACGTTATCTTTGCGCCATAAACAATTTCAAATGAATGCAAAAATTTTGATTATCGGGGCATGTGGTCAAATCGGAACAGAATTGACTCAAAAATTACGCAGTATTTATGGAACAGAAAACGTAATTGCTTCAGACATTCGAAAACTCAATGTGGATGTAGTAAACTCAGGACCATTTGAAGTCATCAACGCATTGGATTTTAATCAAATTGAGCATTTAGTTGAGGTGCATCACATTACCGATATTTATTTGATGGCGGCTTTGCTTTCGGCTACAGCCGAGAAAAACCCGGCTTTTGCTTGGGATTTGAATATGAATTCACTTTTTCATGTATTGAATTTAGCGAAAGCAAAAAAAATAAAAAAAATATTTTGGCCATCTAGCATTGCCGTTTTTGGACCATCAACGCCAAAAGAAAACACACCACAATACACCATAATGGAGCCTTCGACGGTTTATGGAATTAGTAAACAATCGGGCGAAAGATGGTGCGAATACTACAACCACGTTTTTGGTGTAGATGTGCGCAGTATCCGATATCCAGGATTGATAAGTTGGTCTTCGCCTCCGGGTGGCGGGACAACAGATTATGCGGTAGATATTTTTCACAAGGCTTTGTCCGACAAAAAATACGAATGTTTTTTATCGGCAGAAACAAAAATGCCAATGATGTATATGGAAGACGCCATAAATGCTACCGTAAAAATTATGCAAGCGGATGCGGAGAGTATTAAAATTCGCTCTTCCTACAATTTAGCAGCGATAAGTTTTACACCAACTGAAATTGCTAACGAAATAAAAAAGCATATCCCAGATTTTGAAATTACCTATCAACCAGATTTTCGACAAAAAATTGCAGATTCGTGGCCAGCAAGTATAGATGATGAATTTGCGAGAAAAGATTGGGGATGGAAGCATGAATTTGACTTGTCTGAAATGGCTGCAGAAATGTTGCGCCATTTACAATAAAAAAACCGTTCCAAAAGTATGAAACGGTTTGTTAGTTTAAGGTGCTAATTTAATTAGAACGAATAGGTTGTCGCCAACAAAACATAGGCAGTTGAACCCGTTGGAGCACCGTCTTTTTTGTTAAAGATATCTTTTGAAGAGGAGTCATATCTTATTTCAGGTATAAAAGTTAAGTTGCCTTCTTTAAAGTTAAGCGATAAAGTATTAGCGATTACACTTGATTTTGCGGCATAAAACACACCATCTGCATCGTCAAAATATTCTAATCTATAGGACAAACTCATTTTGCTTTTAACCGCATAACTTGCATATCCAATAGCAGAAAACCAGTTGGCATCTAAAGCGCTGTCGTTATCGTCTTTTACCATCGCATAAGTTCCGTTAAACCCTATAGTTAACTTTGTGTTCAACTTTTTAGTTCCTACAAAATCGAATTGCGTTTTGTTTTTGGTCGAAACAGGATTGCTGCTACCCGACGTAAAATTGAAATAGGCGCTACCAGAATCTGCAACATATCCAATTTGACCAATAAGTGTTTTTTGAGTTGATGCAGCTTCAGAAGTTGTTTTATAATCGGTAGGGTTTGTAACTCCAGCCATAAAAACATATTTGCCAGCGGTGTATTGTGCTTTTACTCCCGTGTTAAAAAACGGTCCGTTTGTGAACGCATAGGACATACTGTAATTTTTGTTATCAACGGCATCTACTAACTCATAGCCTAAATGAGTGGCAAAACTACCCGCGATAACTTTGAAGCTTGAACTAAAATCATAAGTAACATAAAACTGTTTGATCATAAAAGTGTTTGCCGCATCGTTGTATGTAAATTCGCTTGCTCTTTTTCCAAAACCCAAGTCTGCAAACACAGAAGCTTTGCCAAATTTGTGAGATGCTTCAACAGAAACCATTCCGATTTCGAATGAATCGTGCGATTTTGTAAAACTTGTTAGACTGTTGTCAACTCCTGCGAAGTCGTATTTGTAATAAACATCAGCAGAACCTGCAAAGACAGTAGCAGGGACAGCCTCCGTGGCTTCTTGTGCGTTTGCGGCACCAATTGCCAATAAAAAAATCGCTGCAGTTCGAAAAATACTTTTAATAATAGAATTAAAATTTGCTTTCATTGTTTAAAATTTTTAGAGTTAATTATTTTTGGTTAATTGTATACAATAGAAAACACCATCAACAATATCTTTCAAAAAAAAGATACTGTTGAAAATGTTTTCAATAAAAAAATATTCGATTTATTTATAGAAATTCTCCATGCTGAGAACGGTCAAGTCCTATTTCTTCTTTTTCTTCACTAACACGTAGAGGTGTGATTTTATTTACGATAAAGAAAAGTGCATAGGAAACGACAAAGGCAAAAACAGAAACACAAACTAGAGCGGTTACTTGATTTATCAATAATGTTGTTCCGCCGAATATGAGTCCTTGATTGTCACCTACTGCAGGATTTATTGCTTTTGATGCAAAAATACCAGTTAACAACATTCCTGTCATTCCGCCAACTCCATGACAAGCAAAGACGTCTAGTGCATCATCGATTTTTCCTTTAGGAAATTTACTTACTACGAAATTACTTACTAAAGCGGCAAAAACACCAATAAAAATTGCAGAAGGAATACTAACAAAACCTGCAGCTGGTGTTATTGCCACTAGACCTACAACTGCACCGATGCAAGCACCCATTGCAGAAAGTTTATGTCCTAATATTTTATCTAAAAAGACCCAAGCCATACCAGCAGCTGCCGCAGCAACTGTAGTTGTCCCAAGTGCTTGTACAGCCAAACCATTTGCTCCAAGTGCAGATCCAGCATTAAATCCGAACCATCCAAACCATAATAATCCTGTCCCCAATAAAACATAAGTTACACGCGCAGGAATTACTTTTTGGGTTTTTCGCTTACCTAAGAACATAGCTCCTGCAAGAGCAGCCCAACCCGCAGTCATGTGGACCACCGTTCCGCCAGCAAAATCTAAAACACCCATTTTAAAGAACAAACCATCTGGATGCCAGGTCATGTGTGCAACTGGAGCATAAACAAAAAGTATGAACAAAACCATGAATAGCATATAGGCCCAAAAACGAACTCTTTCTGCAAACGCACCTGTAATTAAAGCAGGAGTGATGATTGCGAATTTTGCTTGGAACAAAGCAAATAACATTAAAGGGATTGTTGGAGCTAAACTCCAAGCGGTGCTAGTTCCGACGTTTTGAAAAAACAAGTTTGAACTGGGATTCCCTATAATACCCCCGATAGATGGTCCGAACGACAATCCGTAACCGACAATAACCCATAAAACCGTTACAATCAACATAGCGATAAAACTTTGTAGTACCGTGCTAATAACATTTTTTTTACCAACCATTCCACCATAGAAAAAACCAAGGCCTGGCGTCATTAGAAGGACAAGTGCCGTTGCTACAATTATCCAAGCAGTATCGCCTGAATCAAATTTTACCGGATTCACTGCCGCAGGACCATCCGGAAAAATAGCATTTGAAAATAAAGTTAAAACTAGGATTGTAATTAGGATTACACTTAAAATAATTTTTCTCATAAGTATGTTTTTTAATTAAAATATGGCGTAAAAATATAAATTTATATTAACCACCCCTAAAAAATAATACGTGCAAGTTCATTTTTATGAATTAATTAAAATATACACCCTAAAAAATTAGGGTTGTGATTTAAAATTAAATATTTTAAGAATTTAACAATCGGGTTTTTGTTTGTAATTCAAAATGTATGATTTTTTTCATTCTTTTGTAAATTATAGATTACCTATTTCTATA
>CALPKO020000224.1 GCA_943324165.2 Bdellovibrio sp. ZAP7
AACCCCAAAAGATATACCATTGGCGAAGTAGAATTGAAAACAAATTATGTTTTAATCATATCTACAAATGCAGGTCTTTGGGCTTATAATATTGGTGATACTGTTCAATTTACCTGCCTGAAACCTTATCGAATTATTGTCTCTGGAAGGATAAAACATTATATCTCTGCTTTTGGGGAACATGTGATTGGCAAAGAAGTTGAAACCGCTTTGAAACAAGCGATGGAAAACACAAATATCCGCGTAAATGAGTTTACCGTTGCACCTCAAATTAATCCAACCCAAGGGTTGCCTTACCACGAATGGTTTATTGAATTTGAAAATGACCCAGAAAATTTAGACGATTTTGCGTTAAAAATTGATCATTTTATGCGAAAGCAAAATGTTTATTATGACGATTTAATTGTTGGAAATGTGCTGCAAAACCTAAAAATTAACCAAGTCGAAAAAAATGGTTTTACAAATTATATGAAATCAATTGGAAAATTGGGCGGGCAAAACAAAATTCCTAGATTAAGTAATGATAGAAAGATTGTCGATTTCTTTTAAAAAAGGAATATTAAAAAGAGAGTTTGGTTAAATTGCCCTTTTTAATCACAAACCCATAAAACAGTGTTGGTTTCTAACTAAAAACAAAAACGTTATATTTGCATCGTAAAAACAAAAGATGAAAGAAATCACAAATATTTCGCGTTCTCGGGCGCAAGAATCGTCGGCGGCTATCGAACGATTGTACATTACAATTAGACATTTATTTAACCGTGGATTTTATAAGCCAATGGGCGTTTCTGGCGATACTTTGCGAGAAGCACTATTATCGCTCCGACCAGAAATTTACGGCACAATTGCCGAAGAAAAAGTAGAATTATCCGGACTTTTATATGTAATAGAAAGACTTCCGGTTGGTATTGAAGAATGTCGTTTCATCAATTTAACTTCAGACGAAGGCTATTCAAAATCGCATTTCAAAGCAATCATTCCTCCAAAAAGGCGAAGAAATTGCTACCGAATCGACGAAGAGCAAATGAATGTAGAAATCACTCGTGGGCGCTCAGACATTTATGATATTTTGACGCATTTGACTTTTATTTTTATTGAATCACATAAAATTAAAGACCGCGTTTTAATCGACGATGATGGCAAACTTTCTCGCGATTGGGAAAAATTGGAGCAAGCCATTTTGGCAAACAAAAAACTAACTTTAGTCGAAAAGGAAAAAGCCATTTCTCATACCGCCAACATTTTAGGAAGAACATTTTCTGAAGTTTTAGGCATTTATGATAACTTTGGAACAGCGGAAAAACCAGATCGTTTTCTTCATATTATTTATTGGTTAGGAAAATTGGCTTTAGAAGAGGTTTTAGATAACAACAAAAGAACCATCACTTTCAGTCCGATTTTGAGAGAGCGTTTAGGGCATCACATCCACGGAGAAATTTGGGCCAACAACATTAAAGGAGTTTTAAAAAACAATGATTTATTGGATAGGCCTATTCATATTATCAGTGCCAACATGCACTCGGTGATGAATTCTATTTTTGCAACGCATGTACTGAAAACCAAATTCAAAGACAAATCTGACTTTTTTATATACGAAGAGTTAAGCCGCCAAGGCGCTCATGATGTGAGGGATAAAGTAGAAGATTTTGCTAAATTGAACGGAATGATTGCCATTCCGGATACCTCTGGAACTAATATTGATGTTCAAATTTTTGATACATCAAAGATTGATTGGAAAAAATCCAGCTTTCCAACTGCAAAAATAAATAACCAACATCCAGTAATAATTGTGATGGATTATGCGTTTGGAGAACAAGCTTATGAAACAATCGACGAGCTGTTAAAACCATATCAAGAAACCAAATCAAAAAAGACTTTTTTAAATGTAGAATCGGTGTCCATTATGGGAAAAGCAGGAATTTTACAAGGCGGAAAAGGAGATATTATGATTCCTAACGCGCACATCAATGAAGGAACGGCAGATAATTATTTTTTTGAAAATGAATTGACAGCCGAAATGCTTGAAGGAAATGACATTGAAGTTTTTGCCGGACCGATGGTTACGGTTTTAGGAACGTCGCTCCAAAACAAAGATTTGTTGAAGTTTTTTCATGAATCGACTTGGGGAGTAATTGGCTTAGAAATGGAAGGTGCTTATTACCAAAAAGCAATTCAATCAGCATCAAAAATTAGAAAAAGTATCAACCCAGATGTAAAAGTTAGGTATGCTTATTATGCTTCGGATAATCCACTAGAAACAGGAAGCACCTTAGCTTCTGGCGGATTGGGAACAACTGGCGTAAAGCCAACTTATCTGATTACAATCAAAATATTAGAACAAATTTTTAACGTAAATTAATTGTAAAAAATGAGCACAAACGCTTCAAAAAATGACGATCAAGAAATAGATTTGTCGCAAATTTCAAAAAAAATAGGTGGGCTTTTTGATCATTTGGCCACTTCGCTTTTCAAAGGAATTTTATTTATAAAAAAAAACATACTCACTTTTTTAGTATTATTAATTGTTGGTGTAGGATTGGGATTCCTCTTAGATGCAACAAATAAATCTTACAACCACCAAATTATTGTGAGTCCAAATTTTTCAAGTACGGATTATTTGTATAGCAAGATTAATTTAATCAATTCGAAAATCAAACAAAACGATACTTTGTTTCTAAAATCTATCGGAATTGAAAACACTAAAAATATTTCAAATATATCTATTAGTCCAATTAATGATATTTACAATTTTGTTAACGACAAAAGCAATACCGTAAATAATGCTCAAAATTCTCAAAATTTCGAATTATTGAAACTTTTGTCAGAAGACGGAGATATAAACAAAGTAATCAAGGATTCATTAACTAGCAAAAACTTTAGTCAACACAGAATTAATATCTCCACGCAAGGTTTTGTGACCAAGAAAAATACTTTAGATCCAATAATGACTTATTTGAACAATAATGCTTTTTATACGGATTATAAAAGAACTTATTTAAGTAACACAAGAGCTAAAATAAAAGCAGATTCGATTGTTATTGCTCAAATTGATGTGCTTTTGAAAGACTTTTCTTCCAACGCAGAGGGTCAAAAAAACGACAAATTGGTTTATTATAACGAAAACACGCAACTTAATGACATTATCAAAACCAAAACTGATTTAGTTGCAGAAATTGGTTATTTAAGAACGCAAATGATTGGTTTAAACAAAGTAATACTTGATAAAAGTAGCGTTTTAAATATCAGAAACACAAAAGGGCTTGATAATAAAATGAAGTTAGTTTTGCCAATTTTATTGATTTTTGGATTTATTGGTTGGAAAATTTTCATAGCATTTTATCAAAAACAAGAAGTTTTAAATAAATAATTTAGGATATGAAAGGAATTATTTTAGCCGGAGGCTCTGGCACAAGACTGCATCCGCTTACATTGGCAATTTCAAAACAAATGATGCCAATTTATGACAAACCGATGATTTATTATCCGCTTTCAACCTTAATTTGGTCTGGAATTAATGAAATTTTAATCATTTCGACACCACACGACTTACCCCTTTTTCGACAATTATTGGGCGATGGAAGTCGATTGGGTTGCAGATTTGAATATGCTGTTCAAGAACACCCAAATGGACTAGCAGAAGCTTTTATAATTGGAAAAGAATTTATCGGGAAAGACAAAGTTGCTCTGATTTTGGGAGATAATATTTTTTATGGAACTGGATTATCAGATTTATTGCAGGCCAACAACAATCCAGATGGCGGAATTATTTACGCTTACCACGTAAATGA
>CALPKO020000225.1 GCA_943324165.2 Bdellovibrio sp. ZAP7
CTTGGAAAGCCAGTTCTTGTGTTTTCAATCCAAATTTCTCCACCATTAATACCATTCAAGGCAATCCATTTTTGATTTATAATGGCTTGTATTTCATTTCCAGTGGAGCCATTCCAACCTACAAGATTTGTTGCTTGACTGTAATAAGTTATTGCTTGAGCAGTAGTTAAACCTAAAAGTTTAAACGATTCAGTAATGCCGCTTTCGTACAAACTCTTGGCAGAACCGTTTAAATACCCTCTTTGAACTGCTTCAGCTTGCAATAATAAACTTTCTGCAGCGGTAAATACCAAGCCATCTTGAACGGAATTTTGAAGTAAACCTGGACCAACGTGAGAAACAGGGTAGTTGGTAGACGTGTTCAACACATCGCCTTGTTGATGACCATTGTAGTCAGTAGGTCCAGCAGATGTTGCCGAGTATATTTGGGTCAGTCTTGGGTCATTAGTGTTTTGTAAATAGCTTACCGTATATTTAGTTGCTGCGGTAGATGACCAGTTATTTTTGTATGTATCATTTATAGTTAAAAACATAGCTGCAAATCCGTTTTGTTTATTTGTAGCTGCGCTAAATCCTGGGTTAATGGTTACATTATCACCAGGACCCAAGAATTCGGCACCACTACTTCGTAATTCAGTCATCTTTGTTGTAATGTATGATGCAGAAGCTGCCCTGCCAGATTCTCTCAAAAGTATTCTGAGTTTTAATGTATTTGCAAATTTTTTCCACATTTCCATATTGCCATTAAGCATAACATCATTGTCTCCAGGATTGAATGTTCCTGTTGGTGCATTGTCTATCAAAGCAACAGCTTCTTCTAATTGCACGACTAAATCTCTGTAAATTGTTAAAGCATCATCATATTTTGGAGTCAAATTATCTCCTCTTTTATGAGCTTCTGAGTAAGGAATGTTACCGTATAAATCTACTAAATATTGAAAATAGAATGATTTCAATATTTTAGCAATAGCTTTATAGTTGTCATATCCGGGTTTAGTCGTGTTTTGAATGAACGTATAATTTGAAGTTCTTAAATAAAGATTTTCAAAAATTCCAGAATAGAAATCAGAAGTTACATTATAGGTGTGTTCATTAAAATAGTAACTTGAATTTGATGCCCCAACATCTCTAGTCCAGTTATTCATCATCAGATTTCCTAATTGGTTCATATTGTCTTGAACTGCATTTGGATTGAACTCAGAGACATTTCCAGCTAATATGCCATAAGTATACACTTGGGTCGCGGCAAGAACGATTTCAGGATTAACATTTTCAGATGAAGGATTATTAGGGTCATCATTTACATCAAGATAATCATCGCAAGATTGTAAAGATGCGCTGATTAATATGCCGCATAATACTTTACTATATATATTTTTCATTTTCATAATTATTAAAAAGTTATATTGATATTGAATCCGTATGTTCTTGTTGGTGGCGCTTGAGCTCCTGTGCTTAAACCAACATTGTTTCCTGTTGTAAACGAAAATTCAGGGTCTGTATAGTTCCTGTTCTGTTTTGGAAGTATCATGAATACGTTTCGTGCATTTAGCCCTAGAGACAATCCATCAATGTTTAATTTCTTTACTATTTTATCTGAAAAAGAATAGGATAGTGCAATTTCTCTACATTTAAATGCTGTTGCATCCAAAACGAAGTTTTCATCGATTTCTCTATAAATTCCAGTAAAATAATCTTGATTTCCCGAAGTGGTTACATTAGTGTTCTGTGTAAAAACTCCAGGCGATGTTTCGATTACAGAATTAGGGAAAATAAAAGGTTCTCTTCCGTTTTGAGCCGTAACTATATCAGAACCATTTTGAATTAAACCATCTTTTACGCCGGCATAAAAAACATGACCTGTTCTATAGTCAAAAACTCCAGTTAGTTTTAAATTTTTATATCTAATATTGGTTGTTAGGCCAAGAATGTAGTCTGGAGTTGTTTTTCCTAGTTTTACATTAGTTGCTTTTAATGGATCACCGGTTGAGGCATCAATAACTACATTGCCATTATCATCTCTCTGGTAACCAGTTCCAACAAGCATAGGAAATTGTTCTCCTCTGATAGCAGCAATTCCAGCCGTGCCAAGGTATTGTCCTACAGCAACTTGGTTAGATTCGTCAGTTACTTTTGTTACTTCGGTTCTAGGAGCACTAAATCCTACTCTGAAATCCCACGTAAAGTCTTCTGTTTTTACTGGTGTTAGGCCTAAATCAAACTCAACACCCTGAGATATTGTTTCTCCAACATTAACAGTGGCCAAGTTAGCACCTGAAGTTGTTGATGGAGAAATTTCAATGATTTGATCACTGTTTTTTGATCTAAAATAACTAGCGTCAAAAGTGACTCTTTTTTTATAGAATTCTAAGTTCATATTAAATTCTATTGAGGTGTTGGTTTCCGGTATTAAGTTTTGATCTGCAATACTTGTATTTTGATTAAAACTGTTAATTAAAAATGGAAAACCTGCAGACGTTGCGCTAACAAATCGGTCATTTATGTCGTAAGGACCAACAACACTATTTCCTACCTTAACAAAACTGGCGGATAATTTGGCAAAAGTAAGTGTTTCGCCTCCGAAGTCAGCAAAAGCTGTTGTAGGTATAAAGGAAACACCAACACTTGGATAAAAGAATGGCTTTTTAATAACAGAAGTCCAATCTTTTCTGGCGGTAAGATTCAAATACAAATAATCTTTATAACCTAAATCTACATTTGCAAAATAAGAATAACTTCTTTGTCTTGATTTAAAATCAGATGGCAACGCATTTCCAGTAATGTTAGAAATGTTATACAATCCTGGAATTACTAATTTTTCACCTTTAACTGATAATGAATTGAATTCAGCATTAGTTACGTTGTTACCAACGTTTGCTTTAAGTGTGATGTCTTTTGTTAATTCATAGTTAAAATTGACAAGCAAATCGGCATATAAGTTTCTACTATTCGTGTTTCCCACTTCATAAGAAGAAACATAATCAAATGGGGAATCCCAATAAACAACTTCTGTTTTATAACCATTGAAGAATTCTACTCTATTGAAAGAAGTACTTCTATAACTAGCTCTATAGGTAGCGCTAATATTTTTATTGAATTCATAGTTCAATTCTCCAACACCTTCAAAAGTTTGCCCTTTATTGGAAATCCTTTCGTTTTTCAATTTCCAATAGGGACTTAACTCCCAATAGGTCCAGTGGGTAGCATTGTCTGGATTGTTAAATAATTGAACAGGAACGTTAACGGGTACTTGGACCAAAGATCCATATATAGAACCTTCCACACCTCCTGCTGTATTTTGATTAGTAGTAGTATAGGTAGCATTAGCATTAAAACTCCATTTGCCAATTTTTTTTCCAGTACTTATATAGAAGTTATTTTTAGTAAACTTGTCTCCAGGAATAATGCCTTCCGTTTTTTGATTTCCTAGAGTAAAATTCAAATAGCTATTTTCATCACCTGAAGATATAGCTACAGAGTTTAGTAAGGTGTTTCCATCTGTAAAAAATGGTTTGTAATTATCTTTTATGAAGGAATAAGGGAGAAGTGTTTGTTGTAAACCTGTTGGTTGTAATGAACCATCGAGTTCAGCTCCCCAGTTGGTGTTTTCTGTAAAATCTTGAGCACCTTGATAGCCTTGGCCAAATCTGTTTTGTAGAATTGGAAACATAGATGCTTCTTCTGCGGTAAAAGTAGTGTTAAGAGTGATTTTGAATTTTTCAGCATCTTTAGTTCCTCTTTTGGTTGTAACAATAATTACCCCGTTTGATCCTCTTGAACC
>CALPKO020000226.1 GCA_943324165.2 Bdellovibrio sp. ZAP7
AATAGTCCATTTGAGAGGTAATTTAGTTTATTTTTCAACCAAGTGTTAAAGGCAAAAATAGTTGCAAATACAGGCTTAAAAATACTAACAAGAAACCCTAAACAACCGTTGTTTTCAGAAGCTGTTAATATTGATGAATTTAATTTGATTGGATTCGGTATCTCAATTCCATGCTCGTCAATTATTTTCTCAACTTTGCAATATCCAATACCTTCTATTTTTCCATGATTTATTCCGTCTTTGAAGGCTAAAAAAGAATGGCCTTTTTCTTCAGGAACATACTCTGTCCATGTATTTAATTTGTTATTTTCTTCTGGTTTTGTAGTTATAACATCGTCTTTTTGCAGAAGCAATAAAATCGAAGCTGTTTTTATTCTCTTTTCAATAGAACTTGGTTTTTTGAAATAAAACTCTACATCACTACTTTCTTCATGAAGAATAAAGGGGGTTGTTTTGTAGTCATCATACTTTGGATATTCTTCTTCCTTTATTTCTTCTGCATCATATAAACGAAATCTTGGTTCTAAAATATATTTAGATTGCATATCAATCGTATTCCCTAATTTTTCTCCTTTGGTGGTTGAAAATTGAGATTTAAGATTTCCTTTATAATAAGCTACGATTGTTTTCAAATTATATTATTTCGTTGTGAGTGATTGAATTAATTGAGATTTCATAATGCTTTTTCTATCAGGAAATGTTATTTTTTCTTCAGTATTAAACGGTGGATTTTTCCATCTAGATATTTCTTCAATATCAATTTTATGATTTGGAAACTTCTTGTTAAGAGTTTTTTCAATATGTATTTTGGTTTGATTGTAATCCTTCATTACAATATCAACATATTTTTCTTTGGCTAATTTAGCGTATTGATAGGTTTCATTTGTTTTTAAGGTATGCTGCAAATAATGAAGATAAAAGAGTAATCCAAAAATAGCAATCGCTACAAAAGGAAATTCAGGATACGAAAAGGCTTTTGTTAATGTGAAAATAATAAAATATTTAGAGTCTAAATATTCTTTTAATTGTTTAGTTTCTGTTTCTAATTCAGAAGTAAAACTTTCTTGATACTGATTTTGTTCAGCCTTAATTTTACTTAACTCGTTTTGTTTTGTTGTAAATACTCCGCCTTGAGATTCTATATTGGCCATAGAAGATAAGCTTACTTCTAATTGCTTTATTTTATCATTGAAATTTGCATTTTCAATACTGAAAGATTTGTTTTTTGAAAGGATAAATTCATTTAAAATGATATCCCTTTTTTGTTGATTTAAACTTTCAAGACTCTGAAAATGCAAAAGACTAACTAGTGGAAAAATGATTAAAAAACCCATGATTCCATTAATTAATATGCGCATTAATGATTCGATTCCTGGAAAACGAACTTTATTTAAGACATCACTAATTCTATTTTTGTTGGTCAATGGCTGCGCTACCTCGATAGGAATCTCTGGTGCTTTTGTTTCGTACAAAGATCGTTGAATGGTGAGAATTGAAAATCTTATAATACTAAGAAAAATTAGTCCTAATAAAGGACCAATTAACAACGCAAACCAAAATGATGAACTAATTAAAAAAAATAAATAAACCGAAGTTATTATGCATGCAGAAGCAATCGCAAGAAAAAGAAAAGATAATTTTAAAAATTTATTTTTTTCTTCCTCGCTAATTGTTTGTAAAATAGGATATTCAAGCCCAAATAATGGTAGGGATATTTTTATTAATAGTTCTCGCATAAAACCAAACTAGGCATTGTTATTTGTCATGCTTTCATCTCCTTCGGTAATAAATTTTGATGGGTCTTTTTTAACCGCTTCAATTTTTAACTTTCCCCATTGGTTTATCACTTCTTCATTAATTTTATCTTGTTCAGCTATCTTTCGTTCTTTTTCTAGTTTTGTGCTCTCCACTTCAAGATAGCGGTACTTCTCCATGTGAATTATTCCGTTTTTAGCTTCATATATTACATCTTCCTTGAAGATTCCGTTTTCCATATTAATTCGATGGTTGTTATTTTCAACCATGTAATCATAAGCTCCTTTTGTTAACATCATTTTGAAAATAATTGGTCCTGTTTCAATACATAAAAAAACAAAAAGAATAAGCCAAGGAACTAAACCGCCAATCTCATGACTGATTTGTATTCGCTTTAACAAACCATCATAACCATGTGCTTTTATTTCGTTATTCTTGTATTCTTTTCTTAAATCATCAGACAATTTATTTATTTGGTCATCATTAAAGTTCAATTGTTTTCTCCAAGCACTAACTTCAGTTGCTTTTAATTCAATAAACTTAGCTTTTTCGGTTCGTTTGGTGTCAATGTCCATTTGCATTTTTTTAGCAACAGGACCAAAACCATAAGCTCTTTTATCTTGCATTTCACCTTGCTGTCTTGCTACTAAGTCATCTATTTGATCATCAAAGACTTTTAATTCTCTTTCATATCCGGTTAATTTTACTTCGTATTCTTTTTTATCTTTTTCAAGTTTCGACAATTTTTGTTTGAAAACAACATCAGTGGTAATGTTCAGTTTTTCAGTGTATTCTTGTTGGTATTTACTTAATTCGGAGTTGATTTCAGACTCTAAAATCTTTATTTCCAAGGGTGCTGAAATAGCAAATCCTAAAATGACTGCAATAACTATTCTTGGAAAAGCTTGTAACCATTCTTTACCTGTTATTGAATCAGAACCATCACCTTTGCCCGTACTTGAAATGATAAATCGATCGAGATTAAAAATAATTAAACCCCATATAATTCCAAATAGGAATACACCAATTATGTGTCCTGTACTAGCAATTAAGCTATCGTCTATAGCATCTCCTTTCGGTCCAAAAATGGTATGAAAGGCAAAAGCACCAGAAACGGCAGCCAATAATCCAGTACACAAAACAATCCCCCCAATTCCAGCATATTTGACCCGGTCTTGCTTTGGTGATTTTCTTAAGAAATATTCATCAGCACCTGCACACCACCACAAAAATCTTGTTGTTTTACTGGGCTCTTTGTTTAATTCATAACTGTAATTGTCTGTCGTCATCGTTTTATAATTTAATTAGTTTTTATAATTTCTTTAAAGTCTTCGTAATCGTTGTATGCTTTTATTTTGACTTCTTTATTTTTGATTGAAAAGGTATTTTTTCTAAAACCTATTTTTGAAAAAATCCTCTTATTTATTTCAAATTTTAGCAAGTTATTTTTGGTTTTGAATTTAGTATTTATTTTTAAAGGCAATTCCTTTATTTCGATATCAGGCAATTTTACATTAAAAAAATTTACGTTAAATTTTTTTTCAATTTTCCATATTCCAAAGCCAAAACAATAAAAAATTATTTTTGGAGAATACGCATTGGTATAATTTTCAAAAACCCCCTTGTTTTTTTTAAAATAATACTTCTTTTTCCACCACTTTAATCGTTCAAAATTGAGAGCAAGTTCGTTTTCGTATTTAATAACTACAAACCAAGCATTAGGAATTTCATATCTATAAGTAAGCGTCTGCCCATGAATTAAATAATTTTCTAGATTATTGTTTAATAAAAATTTATTTTGGGCCATAGGATTTATTTGAAGAGTATTTCATTCTAGAAATCAAATATATAAAGAAATCAAATAATTTAAGACGTCAGGTTTCAAAACTATAATTATAAAAATTATGTGCATTCTCCTCTTTTCAGAAATGTATGGATGAGGATTAAATTTAGAGCCTATAAATCGATAAGGACAACGACTGCAAAATTGAGCTGATAGTTTCATATTTGATATCACTAGTGTCC
>CALPKO020000227.1 GCA_943324165.2 Bdellovibrio sp. ZAP7
CCGAAAAATTAGAAAAAGGACTCGGATTAATCAAAATGACATTGCCCGATGTTCACCAAGACACCGTCGTTTTTGGCGCTAATGCACTGACAAAATTGATACTCGAAAACAATCTAAATCTAGATGAAATTGCACGGATTTATGTCGGAACCGAGAGTGCCATTGACAGTTCAAAACCTATTGCAAGTTTTTTGATTGCTTTGATGGAACAAAAATTTGGCGAAAATACTTTGTCTGAATGTGATGTAGTTGATTTCACTTTTGCATGTATAGCAGGCGTTGACGCTTTGCAAAACTGCATTGACTTTGTAACCTTAAATCCAAACAAAAAGGCTATAGTTGTAACAACTGATTTTGCCAAATATGATCTGAATTCGACCGGAGAATACACACAAGGAGCTGGTGCTTTAGCGATGTTAATTACTTCAAAACCACGAATTATGGCTTTCGATAATTGCTGGGCAACCTCAACCAAAGGAGTTTTTGATTTTTTTAAACCTTATCGTAAAATTCCAAAACAGGAAATTACTCGCAACGAAAACAACGACATTTGGTTTGGAAATCTCGAAGCTGAAATTGAGATTCACAAAGACCAACCCGTTTTTGACGGACAATATTCCAATCAATGCTACATGGAAAGGACAAAAAATGCCTATTTTAGTTTTAAAAAACTTAAAAATACTGATTCAAGTCTTTACGCATCTTGGTTTAGTATCATTATGCATTTGCCTTATTCGTTTCAAGGAAGAAGAATGTTGTCGGAAATTTATGCTTTAGACCATGAAAATAAAATCATTTCTGGAGAAGAATCTGATGTAGAATACCAAAATAAACTGAAAGAAATTAGCAAATTAGAGGAATATAAAAGTTTTGTGACCCAAAAATTACAACCTGCAGAAATAGCTTCTTCATTAATTGGAAATTTATATACGGGCTCTATTTTTATGGGATTTTTATCCACTTTATGTCATTTTCATGCAACCAAAATCGAAATTGCCAACAAAAAATTTGGTTTTTTAGCTTACGGAAGTGGTTCGAAATCAAAAGTCTTTGAAGGAACAATTCAAGAAAACTGGAGAAAATCAATTTCAAAAACAAATCTTTTCGAAACTTTAGAAGAAAGTCACGAAATTGACTTTGGAACCTACGAAAAATTGCATAAAAAAGAACTTAAAAATAGCATCAAAACTCCAAAAAACGAATGGGTTTTAGATTTTATCGAAAAAACAAATCCTAATTTAATTGGTGCACGATTTTACAAATGGATTGATTAGATTTGTATTTCTAAAATCATTAAAATGAAATACCATCAAATTGACCGTCAGTTGTACATAAAAAACCGCGCGAAATTTACGGCCCAAATGAAGCCAAATAGCGTGGCCGTTTTTAATTCTAACGATATTTATCCTGTTTCAGCAGATTCTACTTTGCCTTTTGCGCAACATCGCGACATTCTTTATTTGTCGGGCGTTGATCAAGAAGAAAGTATCTTATTGCTTTTTCCTGATGCGCCTTATGAACAGCAACGCGAAATTTTATTCCTTAAAGAAACCAGCGAACACATTGCCGTTTGGGAAGGTGAAAAATTGACTAAAGACCGCGCTTTTGAAGTTTCAGGCATCAAAACGGTCTATTGGTTAACGGATTTTCATAAAATACTAAATGAAATGATGACTTATTGCGATACGATTTACATCAATACGAATGAACATTATCGTGCCGTTGTGGAAACAGAAACCCGTGAAGCACGTTTTGTAAAATGGTGGAAAGAAAAATATCCAGCTCATCAAGTGGCGAAAAGCAATCCGATTTTGCAACGCATTCGTTCCATTAAAGAAAGCGAAGAGTTAGATTTGATTCAAAATGCGTGCGACATTACCGAAAAAGGTTTCAGAAGATTATTGTCTTTTGTGAAACCAAATGTAATGGAATATGAAATTGAAGCCGAATTAATCCATGAGTTTGTGCGCAACCGTTCACGAGGTTTTGCCTATACACCAATTATTGCTTCGGGCAAAAACGCGAATGTTTTGCATTATATTGAAAACAACCAACAATGCCAAGCGGGCGATTTGATTTTATTGGACGTTGCGGCAGAATACGCCAATTATTCCAGTGATTTATCGAGAACAATTCCGGTTTCAGGCCATTATTCTGAAAGACAAAAAGCAGTTTATAATGCGGTTTTAAGGGTGAAAAATGAAGCAACAAAAATGCTCGTTCCAGGCGCTTTTTGGAAGCAATACCATGCAGAAGTCGGAAAATTAATGACTTCTGAATTATTAGGTCTCGGATTGATTGACAAAGCCGATGTTCAAAATGAAAATCCGGAATGGCCTGCCTACAAAAAATATTTTATGCACGGCACTTCTCACCACATGGGATTGGACACCCACGATTACGGACTTTTGCACGAACCAATAAAAGCCAATATGGTTTTTACGGTTGAACCTGGAATTTATATTCCGGCCGAAGGTTTTGGCATTCGATTAGAAGACAATGTTGTGGTGCAAGAAAGCGGCGAACCTTTCAATTTAATGCGAAATATTCCAATAGAAATTGAGGAGATTGAAAGTTTGATGAATTGATTTTGAGAGAAAAAGAATAGAAGAAAGAGAAAAGAGAAAAGAGAAAAGAGGAAAGAGAAAAGAGAAAAGAGAATAGACTTTTGGAAAATAGACGGTTTGCGGCAGCGGGCCGTTTTTTATTTTCTAAAAATAATTATTGTGCTTTAATAATAATTGCAAATCACCTTTTGAATAACAATTATTTCAAAAATCTTTAATCTTCAATCTAAAATCTACACATCGTCATAATCTACATAAATTTCGCTTGAAGTAGGCACAGCTTGACAAGTCAAAATCAATCCTGAAGCGATTTCTCCATCAGTAAGAATCGAATTTTTTCGCATTTCGGCAGTACCTTTTGTAAGTCGCCCTAAACAACTTGAACAAATTCCACCTTGACAAGAATAAGGTGCATCAACGCCTTGTTTTAGCGCTGCTTCGAGAATCGTTTGCTTTTGAGACATTTCAAAAGTGGTTTCGTCGCTGTCTACCAAAACCGTAATTTTCGTATGGCCATCTGCCGAGGTTTTTATCTCGTTTTCAGTTGAAGAACTGGTAAAAAGTTCAAATTTTACGTTCTTTTCTGCTACATTATGTTCTTTCAAAACACTTGAAACGGTATTGATCATTTCTTCTGGACCACAAAGATAAAATTTATCGAAAGTCAACTCTTTATATTTATTATTTAAAACAAAATTCACTGTTGATTTATCAATTCTTCCGAAAAGTTCATTTTCAACTTTTGATTGACTAAAAACATAATGCACAAAAAGTCGCCCTACAAAACGCAGTTGCAAATCGTGTAATTCTTGGTGAAAAATAGTTTCTTCGGCTGATTTATTGCCATAAACCAAAACAAAAGTGCTTTTTGGTTCGCTGATTAAAACACTTTTTAAAATAGACATTACAGGCGTAATACCACTTCCTGCCACAAAAGCGGCGTAGTTTTTTTGTCGCTCGATTTGAGGCTCAAATGTAAAATTTCCTTCTGGTTTTCCGACTTCAAGCGTATCTCCGGTTTTTAAATTTGAATTTGCAAAAGTAGAAAAAGCACCGTTTTTTACTGCTTTTACTGCAATTCTCAACTCACCACTTTCTGGCGACGCACAAATGGAATAGGCACGGCGAATTTCGTTTCCATCTAAAGTTAATTTTAGATTGAGATACTGACCTGCAATAAATTGATAATTGGTTTGTAAAGTTTCCGGAAC
>CALPKO020000228.1 GCA_943324165.2 Bdellovibrio sp. ZAP7
ATGATTGATGAAAAGGGCGAAATCATTAATTCTGAAACCTTGAAAGTGCATCCACGCATGAAAGAATTGTACAAATTCTTTAAATTCAACGGTAAAGTAGTAGACATAGACGATTTTGATCCACATACTTTAGAAGTTTTTTCTCGTGAAGTCTTAAAAATGATCAGCAACGGAAAACCAGGGTGGGAGGGCATGTTGCCAAGTGGTATTGCAGAACTCATCAAGCAGCACCAGCTTTTTGGCTACGATCCGAATAAGGTTTTGGCAGAAAGCAATTAATTTTTAAACCAATTAATCGATAAGATTTTATATTTATAACCCTTTCAGCACTTAAAAGTTGAAAGGGTTATTTTATTAGCCACTATCCTGGTTTTGAGGAATGATTGTTTCCTGCGAACGAAATACATTGATTGAATCTTAATATAACCCTGCTCCACAAAAAGTTCCTCTGAAAAGTCTGCCCCGGTTCAGCAAAAAGGGCCTCTGAAATGCTCCGCAAATGTCTCATATCTTTGCAATGATGATAAAATCATAACTTTACAAAGTAAACAAAAATAAGGCTGCAAAATCAACACTGGTCTAGATACATTATTAATGATATTGTTCGGGAGGTAGATCAACCTTATTTTAATCATATACTGAATTTGAATTAGTACTTAAACACTTTGTTTTAAATAAAGATGTTGCATAAAATATGAGATAAAATCCAATATGATTTTTTGTTTGCTTAACAATTTAAAACTTGTAAAAGATGCTAAAGTATTCAGTTGGGCTTGATGTTTCAAGCAAGAAAATCGATGGTTGTATTAGTGTAATCGACACTAATCAAAAAGTAATTGTAAAATCTAGTATTGTATTTTCTAATGATTTGAAAGGATTTAAGATCTTAGAGAATTGGATTTTAAAACACCACAAAGAAAAGAATATTCCATTAGTTGTCTGTATGGAGGCAACGGGTATTTATTATGAATCCTGTGCTTTATATTTGTTTGAAAAAAAGTTTAATGTTTCAGTGGTATTGCCAAACAAGGCCAAACAATATTTTCAAGCCATTGGATTAAAATCTAAAAATGACACCATTGACGCTAGAGGATTATCTCAAATGGGAGCCGAACGATGCTTGAGAACCTGGAAACCCCTAGCAAAATATTTCTATGAATTAAGGCTTTACACCCGTCAACATCAAAACTTGCAAGAACAAAAAACGGTAATCAACAATCAGTTAAAGTCTTTAGAGTGTGGGATGTACATTAATAAAAAAATTGTAAAACAGTTAAAAAGATTAATTTGTGTTTTTGAAAAGCAATTAATTGAATTAGATAAATTAATTAAAGACCACATTAAATCAAATGAAGATATTCAAATCAAAGCAAACAACATTTGTAAAATAAAAGGTATTGGGGTTTTAACTTTTGCAACACTTATTGCAGAAACTAATGGCTTCGAGTTGTTTGAGAACAGCAAACAATTAGTATCCTATGCTGGATTTGATGTAGTTGAAAATCAATCTGGAAGTACATTTGGCAGGACAAAAATATCAAAAAAAGGTAACTCAAGAATTAGAAGAGCTTTATTTATGCCAGCTTTCACCGTTATAACATATAAACAAAAGCCGTTCATTGATTTATTCGAAAGAACTTTAGAAAAGCATAATATTAAAATGAAAAGCTATGTTGCGGTGCAGAAAAAAATACTAACAATTGTTTATTCCTTATGGAAAAAGAATGAAATGTATGACACAAACTATCAAATAAATATCCAAGAAGAGGAGCAAAAGTTATCCTCTCGGGCAATTGACTTCGAAGAAGACACTAATGAAAAAATTAGCCCCAAACAAGTTGAGGCTAAACAAGGTAAACATCCAGTGAATTATCGCAAGAAGCTTCCTCTCGGTAATGCAAAATTAAAAAAAATAACAACATAAATTAGGATTTTAAGATAGTACCTCCAGACTTTGCGGAATTTTTTTTAGATCATTTCTGCTACCTATTGGAACAACACAAGCGACAACAACGAGCGCAAATATGAATACCAGTATGACCAGTTGAACCGATTGAGCAATGCGGTTTTTCAGAAGATAAATAGTAATTTATCCGTAAATTATTATGGAGAATCGATGGGATATGACAAAAACGGTAACATACAAAACCTGAGCAGAAACGGAAATAGCGAAAGTAATATATATCCTAATCCAATAGACGAACTGCAATATTTTTACGCAGATAATTCAAATCGATTGCTGAAAGTGAGCGATGAAACCAACAACACGAGCGGTTTTAAAGACGACAACGACCAAAACAGTCAAGATTTAGAAGATGATTACAGCTACGATGCCAATGGCAATCTGATTAGTGACCAAAACAAAGGCATCAATTTGATCACTTACAACCATTTGAATCTACCAAAAACAATAAGTTTTGGAAGTTTAGGCAGTATTAGTTATATTTACAATGCGTTAGGGCAAAAGGTAAATAAAACGGTTTTAGAAAATGGCGTAACTAATGCTACCGATTATTTAGATGGTTACCAATATTTAAACAAATATTTAAAGTACTTTCCAACGGCAGAGGGCTATGTGAATGCGTGGCAAGACACAGGTATAATACAACAAGGAAGTTATTTGTTTAACTATGTGTACAGTTACACGGACCATTTGGGCAACATTAGGTTGAGTTATGTCAAAAACCCCAACAATAATGGAGAGCTTAAAATTATTGAAGAAAACAATTATTACCCATTTGGTTTAAAACACGAAAACTACAACACCGAAAAATATGATTATAAAAAATACGAAAATGGCGTTTTATATTATTTAGCAGCTGTTGAAAAAAATGATTATCAGTATAAATTTAATGGTAAAGAATACCAAGATGAGCTAGGGTTAAACGTTACTGCAATGGACTTTCGTCAATATGATAGTGCAATTGGAAGATTTAATTCGATTGACGCATTATCAGAAATAGACCCTGACAAATCACCATTTGCTTTTGCACGCAATAGCCCAATGGTTTTTAATGACCCAAGTGGTTTGTGTCCAGAATGTGAATATAATGATGGTGATGATCATGATTGGAATGCTGGACTAGTTTTAGACAGAAGTGGAGAAGCACCTATTTATAATTCAGATTTTGGAAGCGATGGCAACCACCACATGGATAGGATTTTAGATGAAGTATCAATAAAAAGTGATACAAAGCCATTTGACAAAAATGGAATTATTGATGAAGATAGTGACGGGTATGAAAGAAACGGGAATGAAAAAGCTGTAGAAGCTATGGCTAATACATATCAAAACATAGGAGCTTATATGTCTATTGCTGGCACAGTTTTAGCTTTAACTCCCTTAGCACCGCTTGGTTTAACTTTGATAGCTGCAGGTACTGGATTGTCTTGGGCTGGTATTGGTATTGAATTAGTAGAAGATATTAACGATGGAGGAGAATTTGATTATACAAATCATGCTGTTAATATTGTAACAGAATATGTACCCGATTGGTTTGGTAATAATTTTTCCAAAGGCTCAATTGGAATAGAAAATTTATATATGGAATTAGGATCTTCAGGCTCTGATGCTTGGATTGACTTTATGTCCGATTTACATAAATAGTTAAATTATGAATTATCAGAGTTTATTTGGAAGTTTATTTTTTTTTACTGTAAGTGTTTTAATGCTTTTATATTTTTACAAAAGAGATAAAAAAATTAAAGACGATGAAAAAATATTTGGTCTTATGTATAGGATAAAACCATATGGTCTATTTGTTG
>CALPKO020000229.1 GCA_943324165.2 Bdellovibrio sp. ZAP7
AAGAGTTTTAATTCCA
This sequence comes from Bdellovibrio sp. ZAP7, assembly GCA_943324165.2. Classification (GTDB taxonomy): domain Bacteria; phylum Bacteroidota; class Bacteroidia; order Flavobacteriales; family Flavobacteriaceae; genus Flavobacterium. The sequence continues at coordinate 17 of CALPKO020000229.1, forward strand.
AGTTTGGAAGAAATTTGATAATAGCTTTGTATGCTTTCTTAGGATTTACAGCATTTAGTATTGGCGACCTTGAGCGTTATGAAGAAGAGTATTATTCACATCAAGGAACAACAATCAGGGACTTGTTTGTTGAGCTAATTTCTTTGCAGACGGGAAAATTTTATAATAGCTTTATTTCTATTATTTGTGGGTTATTCTTTGAATCCCATCATTTTTACTTTCTTTTTCTATTTATTGTTTATGGTTATTTCTACATTAATACAATAAATTTATTTACAAATAATAATTACTTAAAATTAGAAAAACGTGGATTAATTTTCTTTTTTGGAGTATTGTTGTTTTTACTAGTTCGTCCACTTCCTAATATTGCTTTTTATACAGGTGGTATTTTTGTTGTTTTTAATATGGTTAGTTATTATAAAACTGACAATAAACGATACTTATATCTTTTATTTTTGGCGCCATTACTACACATCGGACTTTCAATTTACCTTATACTACCAATTTTTCTACTTTTATTTAAAAATAGAACTTCCTACTATTTGATTTTTGTACTTCTTACTTTTTCAGCAGGAAAAACAAATGTAGTGAGCGCATTAGGAGCTCTATCCGAATCAAATAGTGGAACTATTATACAGTCTAAATTTGATGATTACGCTTCTGATGAGGGTCAAGCTAGATTGAACGAAAATTATGCTGATTTATCAAATAGTAGAAATGGTTCATTGAGAACCTATTTAGTTTTGCAAGATGTAATACTTTATGGATTTGTGCCGATTGCACTCTTGTTACTTTTTATAAAGCGAGAAATCTTACTTGGGGAAGAGAAATTAAAAAAGTTTTTTAATATTGTTTTACTTTTTTCGGGAATTTCCAACTTAATGATGAATATATCTCAGGGTGTTAGATTTTATGTTTTGTTTTCGTTTATCTCAATAGGTTTTATATTCACTGTTAGCAATCAAACAATAAGTAAATCAAATAAGTTATTTAATGTATACTTAAATTGTTTTATTCCGATTTTATTTTTGTATGGTTTAATGGGCGCATACGCAACAAATGTACTTTTTAGAATTCAATTTTTTATATCAAATTTTTTTATTGAATTTTTTACTATTTCATGATTGGATTTTTTGATGCTTTGTTGGTCAAATCATAATTATTTTAAATGAACGTTTTTGATATTATCAAATCATTCTAGCCTTTTTTAAATTCTATTTTTTTTTTACAATAATTGATTTCTAGAGTTTAATAATTTTAAATTAATTAATTTTTAACTAGTGCAAATTTTTATGATTAAATGTTTTTTAAGAAACCAACTACAATTTATTAAATAATTTATCATTATGAATATTAGACAAATTTTAGCCAAAAACTATATCAACTTCAGGGGTTGGAAAACCAAAAGAAATATAGTTGTGATAGAATCTGATGATTGGGGTAGCATTAGGATGCCATCAAAAGAAGTTGTTGATTTATTTAAGTCTAAAAATTATCCCGTAGAAAAAAACAAATTTACTCTTTATGATGGTTTAGAAAGAAAGTCTGATTTAGAGGAGTTGTTTAAAGTGCTTATGTCACATAAAGACTCAAAAGGAAATAATCCAGTAGTAACAGCTTGTGCTGTTTTAGCTAATCCAGACTTTAATAAAATTACAGAATCTAATTTTCAAGAATATTTCTACGAACCATTAAGTAAAACTTATGAAAATTATGGTGAAAATGGTTTGTTAGAATTTTGGCGTCAAAATGGAATAAAAAAAAATATATTTTATCCACAATTTCATGGCAGAGAACATCTTAATCCAACAAAATGGCTAAAAGTTCTGCAATCCAATAATGAAATGGAAAACGATGCATTTGCTAGTAAAGCACTACTTGGTTTAGCCGGTGGTCAAACAGATATAAAAGATCTGTATATGGCTGCTTTTGAAGCGATTGATTCAAAAGAAAAAGAAAAAGTTGACAAAATAGCTATTGAAGGATTACAGATGTTTGAAGATACATTTGGTTTCAAATCTATTAGTTTTATGCCTTCGCAATCTAAACAATACGAAGAATTAAGTAAAACATTAATTAAATCCGGTGTAAAATTCAGTCAAGCGGGACAATTTTTCATTCCCACTCTTAATGGTAATTTTATAGAACAAAATAATTTTTGGGGGCATGCAGATAAATTCGGTATTAAGTACTGGCGCAGAAATTGTACATTTGAACCACATAAGGGTACGAAAAACCCCATTGATAGCTGCTTGAAAGAAATTGAAATCGCTTTTAGGTGGGGCAAACCGGCAGTAATATCATCGCATAGAATTAACTATACATCAAGAATTAATACTGAATTTAGAAATCAAAATTTGCAATTTTTAAATATTTTGTTAACCAAAATTATAAAAAAGTATCCTCAAGTTGAATTTTTAAATAGTGAGCAACTTGCTAGAGAAATGATGAAATCAGATACTTTATAAATGAAAGACACTATAAAAAAACATATTATCAACGCAAGAGGTTGTCGATTAAACAAAAGACTTATTGTATTTGAATCTGATGATTGGGGAGCTATTAGAATTCCAAATAATAAAATTAGAGAAGAACTCCTAAAAAAAGGACTCTTAAAACAAAACGATCCTTTTTCTCGTTATGATACTCTTGAAACAAGCGAAGATTACGAGGCATTATTCACCGTGTTGAAAAAACATAAAGATAAAAACGGACAGAATCCAATCATTACGGCAAATTTTATTCTCAATAATCCTGATTTTGAGAAAATAAAAAACGACAATTTTCAAGACTATTTTGCAGAACGATTCACTTCAACATACAAAAAAATAAAGGCTTCTCAAGATGCCTTTCAGGTTTTAGAGCAAGGAATTAATCAAAATTTAATTAAGCCACAATTTCATGGTTCTGAACATCTAAACGTTGTTCGATGGATGAATTATTTAAAATCTGGTGACGAACGCTTTCATTCTGCATTCAATAATGATTGTTTTGCAATTGACGAATCAAGCGTTCAAAATCGGCGACATAATTTAATGGCAACATATGATTGCAATAACGAAGAGGAATTTGCTTTTACAAAAAAAAGTATACAATCTGGATTAAATCAATTTCAAGATGTTTTTGGTTTTAATTCCCTGACTTCAATTGCTCCTTGTTATGTTTGGGATAATCGCATAGAGCAGGAAATGTTCGATAGCAAAGTAACTGCTTTTCAAGGGTCTTTTTTACAAAACTATCCAATAGCAGGAAAGCCATTTAAAAAAATCTATCATTATAATGGTCAAAAAAATAATTTGAAACAATTTTATTTTATTCGTAATGGTCTTTTTGAGCCTTCAATAAATTCAAATATTGATTGGGTTTCAAAATGTATGGAGAGTATTGAAATTGCGTTTAAATGGGGAAAACCAGCAATCATAGGTACACATAGAATAAATTTTGTGGGACAAATGGATGAAAAAAGAAGAACAGAAAACCTAGAAATGTTTGATCAATTATTATTTAGAATCACTCAAAAATGGAAAGACATACAGTTTTTAAGTTCAGATAATCTTTTAAAATACTATTAACATAACAATCTCGATGAGAAATATACTGTCATTTTCTGTTTTACTTTTTTTATTGGTAAAGACTAACAAAAATAAGTGTTTGAGTGGGAGGTAACTTAATAGTTTTAATTTCAAAACATAAAATAAAGAGACGAGAAAATGCAATTAGTTTTAGCTCTGAATGTAATTCGGGATACA
>CALPKO020000230.1 GCA_943324165.2 Bdellovibrio sp. ZAP7
CTAATTTCTTCTAACCACGATTGTGGCGAATCATAATTCGCCAAACCAATCAAACCTTGGTGCATGTCAAAAGCGCGTCGTCGCACATTCAAACCACCAGGAAGTATTCCTTCTGAATGACAACCAATGTACATACATTCGAGCATCGTGTGCCAAATGCGCAAAAGTTCGCGGTTGATTTCCACTTCAGAGCGCATCGATTTTTCGTTTTCATAAACGATTTGCGAAATGGATTTTTGTTGAGTAATGGTATATTGAAGTAGTTCTGCGGCATTTTCAATCTGAAATGGAAAAGCACATTTTACTGCCATTTTATTTCTAGCATTGGTGCGCTCTTCCTTTACGACAAATCCTCCACCAATAGAATAAAAAGTAGACACAAATTCGGATTCATCTTCTATAAAAGCCGTAAATGTTAATCCATTAGCATGAAACGGCAAAAAGTTTTTATTGAAAACAATGTCTTGCAAAAAGAAAAAAGGAATTAAATGTTCATTTCCTAATTTGATTTCGTTGTTGTTTTCGATGATTTTGATAATTCCTGCAATATCTTGAATAGGAATGTATTCTGGATCTTGACCCGATAATCCCAACATCACCGCTAAATCTGTGGCGTGACCTTTTCCGGTTAAAGAAAGTGAACCATACAAATCGACTTTTACCCGAACAACTTTTTGTAAAACATTTTCCGTTCTAAGCTCAGCAAGAAAACGTTCTGCAGCGCGCCAAGGACCTAAAGTATGCGAGCTCGATGGCCCAACACCAATTTTGAGCATATCAAAAACCGAAATACATTCTTCCATAAACTATATCGTTTTAGTACGACAAATATAGCTTAAAGATTTAGAAGTTTTAAATAACATTTGACTTCATTTTTAAAAGCAAATGTTTAATTTTTTAGTTATATTTTCAATGATTTCGTAGTTCTTCAAAGGTGTTTTACAATCGAAATAAAAAGCCATCACTATCAATTTTCGTTTTCTAAATGAACGATCAATTCTGCCACCAGTCTGCCAGATTTCATGGCTGCATTGATGGAGCCATTCAACAAATAATCTCCGCAAATAAATAACTTTTCACTGATTTGAATTTCTAATTGGGTTACTTCATTGGCTACTTTTTCTTGATTAGGTAAAGCGTAATTGACGCGGTAAGTTTTTAGCATTTTCCAATCTTCAACTTGATTTCCGTACCAATTTCTGAGCTCGTTTTTCATGTTTTCTGCCAATAATTCATCTGTAATTGCTGGAATTCCGTTGAACGAAACCGCGATTAAAACTTTATTTTCTGGAGCATATTCATCAGAAATATTGGTCATTACGGTTAAATTGTTGACCCATTTTTTATTGACAGAAGCATTTAAAACGACAACTTCTTTTTTGGTTGGTGCGACTTTGGCTTCAAAATAAACATTAGTGACTTGATTGAAATTTTGTTTGTTTTTTGAAATATATTGACTAGCAAAACCAGTGGCCTCGGTTGCAATGATGATTTTATCGGCTTCAAAAACTTGTCCGCTTTCGCAAATGATTTTGTTGTTTTCGATTGCACTAACTTGTACGTTATATAGTATCGAATTTTCTGGAAGCATTGCCAAAAGTTGTTTCGGAATTTCCTCCATTCCTAACGCAGGAATTGCAGCATCACCTTCGGAAAACATTTTCATTACAAAATCAAACATATTACTTGAAGTTTTTAAATCATTTTCTAGGAAAATTCCAGAAAAGAAAGGTTTGTAAAAACGTTCAATCATTTTTGTGCTGAAACCATATTTTTTGAGTTGCGAAATGGTATCAGTTTCTACTTGTTTAAAAATAGTTGGAATTGAAATTCTTATTAATTTATTTTTTAAGAAAAAGGTATTTAACTTGTCTTTTAAACTTCCTACGGGAGCCAATAATGTCGAAAATAATGCGGAAGGTCGGCGAAAAGGATCAGCAATTTCAAATTGTCCGTTTTCGTAAAGTACGGTAGCACCGGGCAAAAATCGTTTAAGATTCAATTTTTCGTAGTCTAAAAGTGCTTTTGTTTCGGGATATTCGGTCAACAAAACCTGAAAACCTCTGTCCAATCGAAAGCCATCAATCAAATCTGTTTTGATGCGGCCACCAGCCCGTTCAGAAGCTTCTAGAATTTGTACCTTGAATCCTTTTCTGTGCAGATAGACGGCTGCTGTTAGTCCTGAAATTCCAGCTCCTATGATTGTTATGATTGGTTTCATGGTTTTTGTTTGGTACAAAAATACTGATTTATTGAATTGAAAGTGTTTGTATTTTTCTAACAAAACACACTTCTTTCAACCGCAATTGCCCTAGCCCTGATGGAAAGGAAAATCTTTTGGTTTTGCAACTGATTTTTTCTTGGCGAAAAACAACGACCAACGGAAGTTCGTTTTTGGGCTTAGAAAAAACAGAATTCACAACCAAAAATTTGGAAAGACAGCAGGGAATAGCTTCAAATCCGACAAGTTGTCATATAAAAAGATAGCAATTTAAATAAAAACTGACAATTTAAAATCATATTTAGCTTGGCACAAAGATTGCTTTTTGCAGAGTCGAGTTTAAAAGCGAATTTTCTAAAATTAATTAAATATAAAAATGGGAAAAATAATCGGAATTGATTTAGGTACAACTAACTCTTGCGTTTCTGTGATGGAAGGCCAAGAAGCAGTAGTAATTCCTAATTCAGAAGGCAAAAGAACAACGCCATCAATCATCGCATTTGTGGAAGGTGGAGAAATTAAAGTTGGTGATCCTGCAAAAAGACAAGCAGTTACCAATCCAACAAAAACGATTGGTTCTATCAAACGATTTATGGGACACACTTTTTCTGAAACTACAGAAGAAGCAAAAAGAGTTCCTTATTCAGTTGTAAAAGGAGATAACAATACTCCAAGAGTGGATATTGACGGTCGCTTGTATTCTGCACAAGAATTGTCTGCGATGACACTTCAAAAAATGAAAAAAACAGCAGAAGACTATTTAGGTCAGACTGTAACAGAAGCGGTTATCACCGTTCCTGCTTATTTTAATGACGCACAACGTCAAGCTACGAAAGAAGCTGGAGAAATTGCTGGTTTGAAAGTAATGAGAATTATCAACGAACCAACTGCCGCGGCTTTGGCTTATGGCTTAGACAAAAAAGGTAAAGACCAAAAAATTGCAGTTTATGATTTAGGTGGTGGAACTTTCGATATTTCTATCCTTGAATTAGGTGACGGAGTTTTTGAAGTTTTATCAACCAATGGGGATACGCACTTAGGTGGAGACGATTTTGACCAAACCATTATTGACTGGTTGGCAGATGAATTTAAATCTGAAGAAGGAATTGACTTGCGTTTAGACCCAATGTCATTGCAAAGAATTAAAGAAGCTGCTGAAAAAGCTAAAATCGAATTGTCATCTTCTGCTGAAACAGAAATCAATTTACCATACGTTACAGCAACAGCTTCTGGACCAAAACACTTAGTGAAAAAATTATCGAGAGCTAAATTTGAGCAATTGTCAGATGCTTTAGTAAAACGTTCGATGGAGCCAGTTGCAAAAGCGTTGAAAGATGCAGGTTTGTCAACTTCAGATATTGACGAAGTAATTTTAGTTGGTGGTTCTACAAGAATGCCAAGAATTGCTGACGAAGTAGAAAAATTCTTTGGTAAAAAAGCATCAAAAGGAGTTAACCCTGATGAAGTTGTTGCCATTGGAGCAGCTATTCAAGGTGGAGTTCTTTCTGGAGATGTAAAAGATGTATTGTTATTAGACGTTAC
>CALPKO020000231.1 GCA_943324165.2 Bdellovibrio sp. ZAP7
TTATCGTGAATTATGTTGGCAATGTTGCGCCGTTCTCTGATTTGAACTTGTGTTATGACCTTAATTGAATTTTCTTTCTCGGCTAAAATTTCAAGGTTTAAGGCATTGTTTTTTTGAAAGGTCTCGATATATTTTTTAGTTAATACATACCCGAAAAAAAGCACTTCATACAATCCAATATAGATGACCCAATCCTCGTGAAAATCAGCTTTAATGATGCTAAACGATTTTAAAACAAAGTAGTTTCCCCATAGAAAATGAGGAAAAAAAGCAAAGAGCACGTAAAGACTGTTTCTTTTATTTATTTTATAGTTTTTAATTGATGCCCATGTTATTATTAAATAAATAATTAAAAAAGTACTGTACGTGAGGTAGAAGAACAATTGCAATATCTTTACACTATTTGTATATAACACCACAAAACTTGATAGTATTGACCCACAAATTAATAAATTACAATAGTAAATGATTTTAAATTTTTGAGGCTGGTTCTTTTTTAATTCCAAAAAATCCATCATAAAATAACTTAAACTAATGAACCAAAGGCAAGAAGTGTAAATTTGGAGTTCGCTGAAATATATAAATTCGTTAAATAAGTTGTTTTTAAGATAGTTAGAAATTATAGTAATGTATAATATCGTAAGAATAGAGTATAAAATATATTTTAAAATCAATGTGCTTTTAGTGAGAAAGTAAATAATGAAATTAAAAATTAATAAAAAAAAGATGCTTCCCAAGAAAAGCGTTATGAAGGATGTTTTCTTCAAAGAGCTGCTGGATAAAGTTTTTTCGTCTTCAAAACTATATGAAAATTCAAAAAAAGAGATTTCTTTTTTTAATTTAACTTGAATTGTTCTGTTTTCATTAGGCTTTAATGTAATACTGAAACATTGTCCGTTAATAAACGGACTATTAAATTTAGTTCTATCTCCTAAAAGTTCTATTTTGTTTCCATCATAAAAAAACAAACTATCGATGTGGTTGTTGTCGAAGCACAACCAAGTTTTTATATCATGCTTTAAATCAGTATTTTTTATCCTAAAAACACACCATATCGATGCATGATTATTATATCCAATGTTGACTTTGTTGTTTATAAAGGATTGAAATGTTTTAGTTTTTAGTGAAGAAAGGGTATAAGTAGAGTTCCTGTCAACAGTGTATTTACCATCAATTTTCAACTTATCTTTTTCCATTGAAAACGACAAATTGAAAACAAATAAAAAACTAAGAAAATAAATTATTTTCATTGGCAAATTTAATGAGCGTACTATTGCTGTTTATTTCTAACTTTCTATTGATATTTTTGCGATGCGTATCGACGGTATTTTTTGTGATAAACAAAAGTTGCGCGATTTCTTTACTGGTTTTACCTTCAACAATATATTTAATAATTTCCTTTTCTTGGTTGGATAATCTAAATTTATTGACAACCGCATCATCTACAGTCATAAATTCATTTATCATTTTATTACAATTTTTATTGGTGTAAAAAGGAGTACTTTTATCTAGTTCTATAACATTAATAAGTTCCTCAGAAGTTGTTTCTTTTTTTAAGAAAGCATTAATGCCTAATTTTTCTGCTTTTTTTATTAAGAAATCTTCGTAATAGGCAGTAAGAATGATGGTTTTAGTGGCTATGAGTTGGTCTTTTAACTCTCCTATCAACACAAAACCGTCAACATTATCGATGTTTAAATCACAAATAAAAACATCCACTTTGTTTTTTTGAATATAGGTTTTACAAGATTGCGAATCTTTGAATGTAACCACATTGTAACCTACCCCAAATTTACTTAAAATCTCAGATAGCCCTTTTAAGAAAAGGGTATGGTCATCACATATAACGATGTTTTTTTGCATTCTTATGAATTTAACTATAAAAATAACTGAATTGGCAACGGTAAAAGTAGCAAAAAATCTATCATTATTTTAATTGCTGTAAATTTCACATCACTTTCCAATACTCGCCTTAAACATTTTCAATTCATCCCAAGAAAATTTTTCGCCCACTTGTTCTTTCAACGCATTGAGGGATTCTTCGGTGTAACCATCAAAAGCTTTGGTTAATTCTTCCATTTTGTCCGACGTTAGAATGTCTGCAATATTGACGGTTTTTTCTTCAATTAGTTTCACAAAATGACCGTAAATTGTACCAACCGTTAACGTTCTGATTGCGGCAATTTCCTTAATTGAGTTTTTTTGTTGCCACAACTCGTAAGTTTCTAAAATGGTTGATTTTTTAGCTGGTTTTTTCTCTTTACTGGATTTTGCGTAACGGTTAATGTCCGCTTCATCTTCAATTAGAGTGATGTTCATTGCTTTGAACTCTTTCTCTATGATTGATAATTTTCTGGTTTTATAAAACTTTATATCCTCAGAATATAAGGTTGATTTCCCTATTTCTTTTTCAGCTAAAACAGCTTCTACTAACAATTTAGTTTTCATTAAACGCAAAACGGCTTTGGTTTGTAGGTCTTCAAGAATTACCAATTCATCATACAATAATTTGGCTTTTTTCTGTCTTTGCACTTCTTGTATTTTCCACAAAACTTCGTCCACCAACTTGTCCATTGGCGCTAAAAAATAATTAAACGCAGCATTTATTCTATCTGAAATATGTTGAAAATCAAAATCAGGATTATGAAAAAGTTTGTCCAATTGCGACATAAACTTACTGGCTGGCTCCAGCAATTGCCAAATTACTTTAGCTTGATGTTCCGCCCAAACTGCCTGTTTAGATTTTTCTGATTGCTCAGAATTTTGATTAAAACTAAACTGAAAATTACGCCATTCTTGTGCCAATTCATTCCAATCAAAACTGTTTTTAAGATAGTTATGAATAAAGTTTTTAGTGTCTTGTTGCAAAGAACTCTTCAAGGTTTCTTCTGATGCTTTGTTCAAAGAATAATCCATCACATCTTGATCGCTCGAAATACCATTCATCCGCAAAGGAGATAACAAAATTAATCCATTTAACGAACGCAAACGCGACAAAGCAACGTAAGCCTGTCCAGGAAGAAAAACTTGCGAAACGTCTAGAGCTGCTTTATCAAAAGTCAATCCTTGGCTTTTGTGAACAGTGATTGCCCATGCCAATTTGATTGGATAATGCACGAATGTTCCCAAAACTTCTTCGTCAATTTCTTTTGTGTTGGCGTTGACGGAATATTTTATATTGGACCATTCGTATTTTTCGACTTCAATCGTTTTGTTTTCTTCCGGAAAATGAACTAAAATTTCTTTGGAAGCTAGTGATTTTATAACGCCCATTTTTCCGTTGAAATATTTTTTATCAAACGACAAATCGTTTTTTACAAACATTACTTGTGCGCCAACTTTCAATTGCAAAATTTCGTCAACGGGATAAATTTTATCCGGAAAATCGCCCACAATTTCGGGAGAATATTTCACTACTTTACCTTCTAAATCTTGAAGCGATTCCGCATTTATGTTGTCCGCTTTAGCGTTGTGCGTCGTTAAAGTTATATAACCTTTGTTGGCTTTTAAATCAAAATTTGGTTGCACATATTCATTTAAAATAGCAACATCTTGCGCAGTGATTTGATTATTTCTTAGGTTGTTTAACACTGAAATAAATCGGTCGTCACTTTGTCGATAAATTTTGGATAATTCGATGTAAAGCGGAGGATAATTTTGGATTACATGCGAATGAAAAAAGAATTTTCCTTTGTAATAATTTCGCAAAGTACGCCATTCTTCGTCTCTAATGATTGGCGGCAATTGCATCAAA
>CALPKO020000232.1 GCA_943324165.2 Bdellovibrio sp. ZAP7
AAAACGCTCTAACACTTTATAGTGCGTAACGGCTGGCTTTCCGACTTCTGGATCAGCAAAAACTGCCATTTGCATGCGGTCTTTCACGTGTCGGGCAATATTGCCTTCAATCGTGCCTTCGTCTTCTTTTACATTTCCCCAAACTAAAGCAACGTATTCTCTTTCAGAGGTTTTGGCTTCAAATTGCTTGGCCAAATGTGTCATTGCCGCTTCGGTTTTGGCAATTACCAAAAGACCCGAAGTATCTTTATCTATGCGATGCACCAAACCTGGTCGTTCGCTACTGTTCATAGGCAAATTCTGAAAATGAAAAGCCAAAGCATTGACCAAAGTACCAGTATAATTCCCGTGTCCGGGATGCACCACTAATCCTGGTGGCTTGTTAATTAATAGCAAAGCATCATCTTCATAAACAATATCAAGCGGAATATCTTCTGGGTCAATTCTATTTTCGTAAGGCGGATGTGTCAACATAATCGTAACAACATCAAAAGGTTTGACCTTGTAATTTGATTTAACAGGAACATCATTCACATAAATATCGCCATTGGTTGCTGCATTCTGGATTTTGTTGCGGGTAGCATTTTGAATCAAATTCATCAAAAATTTATCGATGCGCAACAACAATTGTCCTTTCGGAACTTCAAACCTAAAATGTTCAAACAATTCGTCTTCGAGGTCGTTATTTTCTGTGTTCATTAGTCTTGTGGTGTTGCTGTCGTATCTATTTCTTCTTCAAAACCTACTTTTCCGTCGCCAACAACTAAGTCGATTTTTGAGGATTTAAGCACTTTGTCGCCTGGTTTTAATTCTTTTCCGTTTTGAGACATTTCTAAAACCATGTCTTTTCCGATATAAGGTTTATAGGTAATTTCACCAACTTCAAGACCAATTGATTTTAAAGAAGGTTCGGCTTGACGCAAAGTTTGTTCTATTAAATTTGGAATTCTAACGGCTGTAAAACCCGAAGAATTGATTTTGATATAAATTTTTCTACCCGATTTTACTTTTGCTCCAGCCAATGGATCTTGTTTTACCACAGAAAATTTAGGATAATCTGGATTGTAATCGGTAGTATCTAGCAAAACATATTCTAAATCGGCAGCATCAAGTTTCTCTTCCGCTTGTTCTACGGTTAATTTTGCAACACTAGGCACGGTGATTTCTTCACCATGATTGGTTGAGAATTTAATGTATTGCAACAATAACAACATCAAACCTATAATGATGCCAAAAGCGATTGCCGCTTGAGTAAAAAAAGTTTTGCTAGTGAGGTATTTTTGTAGGCTCATGGTTTATTTTAAATTTAGGCAAAGATATAAAAATTGTAAAGGCATTCTGTTTCAAAAAAAATGATAATTTTGCACTTCTAAATAAATGTTATAAGTTGTAGGTTAAACCTTAAATACAACAGATAAAAATGATTTTAAGAAAAAATATTTTTTTTAGTAAAATCTGAAACTGAAAACTGAAAGCTGACCACTGATAACTGAAAACTGAATACTGAAAAGATGACAATCCCTGCACAATTCGACGCTAAAACTATTGAAGATAAATGGTACGCCTATTGGATGAAAAACAATTATTTTCATTCTAAACCAGACCATAGAACACCTTATACTATCGTAATTCCCCCACCAAATGTAACAGGGATTTTGCACATGGGACACATGCTCAACAACACGATTCAAGATGTTTTGATACGTCGTGCGCGTTTGAAAGGTTTCAACGCCTGTTGGGTTCCGGGTACGGATCATGCTTCGATTGCTACAGAAGCAAAGGTAGTTGCCAAATTAAAAGCAGAAGGAATCAACAAAAACGACTTATCGAGAGAGGAATTTCTAAAACACGCATGGGAATGGACCGATAAATATGGCGGAACCATTTTAGAACAACTCAAACAATTGGGATGCTCTTGCGATTGGGATAGAACAAAATTTACGATGGATGCAGATATGTCCGCTTCTGTTATTCGCTCGTTTGTAGATTTATACAACAAAGGATTGATTTATAGAGGTTATCGAATGATCAATTGGGATCCTGAAGCAAAAACTACTTTGTCTGATGAAGAAGTAATTTTTGAAGAAAGACAAGGAAAATTATTCTACATAAAGTACAGCCCCTCCCCAGCCCTCCCCGAAGTGGAGGGAGCCGAAACTGAACGTGAAGGGCTTATAGTGGCAACCACAAGACCAGAGACCATTTTTGGAGATACCGCTATTTGTGTTAATCCTAACGATGAAAGATTTGCACATTTGATCGGACAAAAAGTGATTATTCCAATAGTAAACCGTGAAATTCCGATTATTGGTGACGAATATGTTGACATTGAATTTGGAACGGGTTGTTTGAAAGTTACTCCCGCCCACGACATGAATGACAAAACGCTTGGCGAAAAACATAATTTACAGATTATAGATATTTTTAATGACGATGCATCGCTGAATTCTTTTGGTTTGCATTACCAAGGAAAAGACCGATTTGTGGTGCGGGAGGAAATTGCAAAAGAACTAGAAAGTATCGGTGCTTTGTCGCAAACAGAAACTCATTTGAACAAAGTGGGTACATCAGAAAGAACAAAAGCCGTAATCGAACCAAGATTGTCTGATCAGTGGTTTCTAAAAATGGAAGATTTAGTAAAACCCGCTATCAAATCTGTTTTAGAAGACAATGAAATTAAATTATATCCTAAAAAATTCGAAAATACCTACAGACATTGGTTAGAAAATATCCGCGACTGGAATATTTCGCGTCAACTTTGGTGGGGACAGCAAATTCCGGCTTATTATTATGGTGATGGCAAAGAAGATTTTGTAGTAGCTGAATCAATTGAATTGGCTTTAGCATTAGCCAAATTAAAAACCAACAACCAACAACTAACAACCGACAACTTAAAACAAGACAACGATGCCTTAGACACTTGGTTTTCTTCTTGGTTGTGGCCGATGGCCGTTTTTGGGGGGATTATGGAGCCAGAAAACGAAGATTTTAAATATTATTATCCAACCAACGATTTGGTAACTGGTCCAGATATTTTGTTTTTTTGGGTAGCAAGAATGATCATTGCAGGTTATGAATACACCGGAGAAAAACCATTTACAAATGTGTATCTAACAGGTTTGGTGCGTGATAAACAACGCCGAAAAATGTCTAAATCTTTAGGAAATTCTCCTGAACCGCTAGAGTTGATTCAAAAATTCGGAGCTGATGGCGTTCGTGTAGGTTTACTTTTGAGTGCTTCTGCAGGAAATGATATCATGTTTGATGAAGAATTATGCAACCAAGGAAAAGCATTTTCTAACAAAATTTGGAATGCCTTTAAATTGATAAAAGGATGGGAAGTTTCCGAAACCATCCCACAGCCAGCATCATCAAAAATAGCGATTGAATGGTATGAAGCAAAACTGCAACAAACTTTGCATTCAATTGAAGATAATTTTGAAAAATATAGAATTTCTGATGCTTTAATGTCGATTTACAAATTGGTTTGGGACGATTTCTGTTCGTGGTTCCTCGAAATGATAAAACCAGCTTATCAGCAACCAATTGACAAAATAACATTTGAAAAAGCCATCGAAATGTTAGAAAACAATTTGAAACTTTTACATCCGTTTATGCCATTTTTAACGGAGGAAATTTGGCAATTTATCAAAGAAAGAACTGCTGATGAAGCTTTGATAATTTCAAGCTGGCCAGTTTTAAAATCATTTAACGAAAGTTTAATTGCTGATTTTGATACT
>CALPKO020000233.1 GCA_943324165.2 Bdellovibrio sp. ZAP7
TAAAAATCTGAGTTATATTTTGGATTATCAGATTTATCTACTTCTTTTTCCTCGTTAACAACTTCCTCATTATTCGATACATCTTCGTTGCTATTTGCACCTTTTGATTGTTCAGAAGATAAGCGCCAATTATTTTTTAAAGTACGATTTCCCCATTTTTTCTTGAATTCTATTTTTCCGAATGCTACTGTTGATGGATTGTAAAAATAAAAAGCATTGGCTTGCGCACTTGTTGGTTTTGGACCAAATGTTGGTGGTTGAATTGCACTTTTTGGATTAACAGCTGGAGACGACTGACGTGTGTCGTTTCCATTTGGCTGCTCGTTATCAGCATTGTCTGATTCTCTTTGTAGTTTATCTTTTTCTATTTTTTCTAATTTGGCTTTTGCATCATCAGCTTGTTTTAGCTTACCAATATAATCATTATAAAATGATTTTTTATCAGAGTCAGAAAGCGAAACTACATTGAGAATACTGTCGTTGCGTTGCGCAATACCTTCATACTTTATAACATCAGCGAGATTATCTCTTTTCTTTTTGATATAATTGAATTCTCTTGTTCTTTCTGGTAAACGGGTCAAAGTACTGTCATAATATTGTCCTGCAGTCTGGTATTTAGCATTGTCAAAATATCTTTTTGCCAAATTGCGATAGTTCGAAGCCATTAGGTATTGGTCTTCCGATTTTGTGCGAAGCGATTTATTGTAAAATTCAATGGCTTTTTTGTTAACGTTCTTTTTGTCATAAAACAATGCCATTTGGTGGTTTAAAACATCCAAAAACGGTCGGTTTTCTCGATCTTTCAGCAAATCGTTGTATTTTTTTAATAATACAATTGTATCAACACTTTCAAAATCAATTTGTTGAGCTTGTTGTGCATGGGCTTGAATCACATAGTTTCTTGGTGATTTTCGCTTCATATCTATGACCGATTGAAATGCTGCAAAAGCGCTGTCTTTGTAGCCCAATTCGTTATAAATTTGACCAACAATGAATCGGTAACGTGCTTTTTCTTCGTTAGATTTTGTGAATTGTGTTGCAAGTTTTAAGCAAACTACTGCGCTGTCTTTTTCTTCTGTCTTTAAAAAAGCTTGCGCTAAAGTTGCATTTGCATCGGCAAAAACTTGGTCTTTGAACTTTATTTCCTTTAACAACTTACGAAGGTTTATCAATGCCAAACCATCGTTTTCTAAACGCATATTGGTTTTTTCTCTCCAAATTTGTGCTTCATAAATCTTGTCACTTTCTGGATATTTGTACAAAATGTAGTTAAATGCTTCTAATGCAGGAATAAATCTTTGGTAGTAATATCTTGATTTTCCTAGCAGCAAATGTGCTTCGTCGATTTGTGGATTTTTTTCTTTTCCGCCAATGTTCATCGAACGTTTTTGTATCGCTTTGGTAGCTTTTGTCTCCGCTTTTTCAAAATTTGCGTTTTTTGTTTGACCAGGAAGAATGTTTTCAGTAGAAGTTTGCATTCTCTCGACTGGTAAAATTTCCCAAAAATTATCTTTATATTGCGATTTTACATCAATAATTCCTTTGTCTAAAGCTACATTTCCGTTGTATAAAACATTGTATTTTGTGTTTAAAGCTTGAAAATTTCGGTTGATCCACTTATCTTTTTGTGTAGAACAAGCTAAAATCACGATTGCAAATAGAGATAAAAATATATATTTTATTTGGATGGTTTTCAATGTCAAAACGTTTTTATTTATAACTATCAAAAGGCGATTTTATTATATCGACTGGTAAAAATACGTTTCTTTTTGATATGTCAAAAGATTAGGGGTTATTTTTAGCGAAATAATTCAGGTTTTTAAGGACAATGTTAATAGGCAATTTTGCTTTATTTCCATCAAGCGTTAAGAAGCAATTATGTTAAATTCGTAAATCATGATGGTTTAATTTTGTTGCCTTCTCCTTATTTGTATATTTGGCAAAATATAATTACTGTTTTTTAAAGTTTCAACAAACTTTTTACCACAATCCAAAACAAAAACATGAAAAGATTTTTTTCTACACTTTTATTAATATCTGCTTTTACTAGCTTTTCTCAAAACGGAGCGCCTGCAAATCCATATTACAATGGTTTTGACTGGACATTATCTGGAACTGCACTGAAAGATGCATTAGCTACAAAAATTACTACTTCGCACACTAAATTATTAGAGTATTTTCAAACTGAAAATGCTTTGCAGATTATAGACAGAGATCCGACAGATCAACCAAATGTCTTTTTGATTTATGGATATAACACTGATATTTGTACTTATATTAATGAAACGAACTATGGTACTTTTTCAAATTGGATTGAACATAGGAAAAGAAGTAGAAATGCCGATCAGCCCGCTGCTGTTGCTCCAAACCCAGCAATCACAGAATGTGTTTGGAATAGAGAACATGTTTTTGCTAAATTTTTAGGATCTCCAGCTTTGGTAGATACTGCTCCAGGACCTGGTACAGATGCTCATCATATTAGAACTGCCGATGTAGATAGAAATTCGCTTAGAGGGAATAAAAAATTCGCTGCTGGGTCTGGTAATTCTGCTGTTGTTGGTTCGAATTGGTATCCCGGCGACGAATGGAAAGGAGATGTCGCGAGAATGATGATGTACATGTATTTGCGTTATCCAACACAGTGTAAACCAACAAGCGTGGGCACTGGTGCTACGGTTACTACAGACACTAGTATGCTGCAATTGTTTTTGCAATGGAATATAGACGATCCAGTTTCTGCTTATGAGGATGTTCGTAATACTTATTTAGGAAATGCTTCTAACACTTATGGTCAAGGGAACAGAAATCCTTTTATAGACAATCCGTATTTGGCAACAAGAATTTGGGGTGGAGCAGCTGCACAAAACAGATGGCCAAACATTTTTCTGGCTGTTGAGGGTTTTGATTTTGAAAAATCGATAGTGATTTATCCCAATCCAACCACTGATGCAAAAGTGTTTATTAAATCGAGTTTGACTTGGGATGAAATAATCATTACTAATGTGAATGGACAAATTACAAAACAAATTAAGCAACCAAAATTTGAAAATGAACAATTTGCAATTAGTAATTTAAGCAAAGGTTTTTATTTAATTACACTAAAAAGTGATCTAACCGTTGTGACCAAAAAACTAATTATTAATTAAAATAGTTTTTGTCTTTCCAAGCAGATTAGTCAATAATTTAGAATAAAGACAATCTTCTTTGCATAATTGGGTTCATAAAATTTATATTTCCAATTGAAATTTTAGTTTGCTATTTGTTTTCTTACTTTTGTAAAAAAAATTAAAAGCAATGTCGTCATTTTATAAATTAAATATAAAAGAAGTAAAACGAGAAACCGCAAATGCAGTATCTGTACTTTTTAACGTTCCAGAAACTTTACAAACCAATTATCAATTTATTGCAGGCCAGTATCTAAATTTAAAATTAACTTTAGACGGAAACGAAATTCGCCGTGCTTATTCCATTTGTGCATCGCCGGAAAGTGGGGAATTGAAAATTGCGGTCAAGGCAGTAAAAAACGGTGCTTTTTCTTCTTTCGCAAATTCAAATTTAAAAACTGGAGATACGCTTGAAGTAGGAAAACCGGAGGGTAATTTTACATTTGAGCCTCAAATCGACCGACAAAAAAACTACGCCGCTTTTGTGGCAGGAAGCGGAATTACGCCTGTGATGTCAATTTTAAAGAGTGTTTTAATCAGCGAACCAAAAAGTACTTTTGTTTTGGTTTATGGCA
>CALPKO020000234.1 GCA_943324165.2 Bdellovibrio sp. ZAP7
GCAAAATTGTAGTCCACATTTGGCTCAACAATTCTTAGATTTTGAGCCTGGTATACATTATCCACAAATTCAAATGCAAGCTGGCGTTACTGGAATCAATACTTTGCGTGTTTACAGTCCTGTCAAAAATTCTTATGAACATGATCCGTTTGGCCTTTTCATAAAAAAATGGGTCAAAGAATTGGCAAATATTCCAACAGAATTCGTCCATGAACCTTGGAAATTGACTCCGATTGAACAAATGCTATATGATTTTGAAATTGATAGGGATTATCCTACGCCGATTGTAAATTTAGAGGAAGCTAGAAAATTATCGAGTGATTTCTTTTGGAATATGCGCAAAACAGATGGAGTTAAATCCGATGGAAAACGAATTGTTGAAAAACATACTGTGCCAGATAAAGGGTCTAGCTAGATAGATTTCTTTGTCAATCGACTATTTTAATTTTTGGTAATCTTACTTCTAAATTAAATTTGGTTCTATCTAATTGTAAATAGCAGAATTGTTTATTGAATATTCAAAACAAATAGGAGTTAGGTTTATTTTAAAATGAATTGAATTTTAAAATAGTGTAAGTAGGGAGCAATCTATTGACAAAATATTTTTATATTAGCACAAATTAATATTTTAAATCAAGTATAGCTTAATGAGTTTATCTAATTTATTCCGAAAAAAATCGACTAAAGTAATAGTTCAAGAAGGTGGTGATGGGGAACACAATAGTTTAAATAAAGTATTAACGATTAAAGATTTAACTTTTTTTGGAATAGCTGCTATTATTGGCGGAGGAACATTTAGCGCTATCGGAAACGCCTGTTATTCTGGTGGACCAGCAGTTGTTTTACTTTACATAATGTGTGCTGTCGCTTGTGGATTTACCGCTATGTGCTATGCTGAATTTGCATCTCGTGTGCCTGTTTCCGGAAGTGCCTATACTTATGCATATGTTTCTTTTGGTGAAATTTTTGCCTGGATCATCGGTTGGGCATTGATAATGGAGTACTCGATAGGAAACATTTACATAGCTTTTTCTTGGAGTGGCTATTTTACTAATTTATTAGAAATTTTTCATATTCATTTACCTGAATGGTTGACAATTAACTACAAATCCGCTCAAGATGCTGTAATGGCAAATAAAGGTGACGAAGGACTTTTAGCTTGGAAAAATGCTCCTGTTTTGGCTGGATTAAGAATTATTTTTGATTTACCTGCAGTTATTATCAATTTACTTATTACTTATTTGGTTTATCGCGGTACAAAAGAATCTAAAAACTTTAGTAACGCAATGGTTTATATTAAGTTAGCGATTATTATATTGGTAATTGTGGTTGGCGCTTTTTATGTAGACATTGACAATTGGACGCCGTTTATGCCTAACGGTTTTAGCGGTGTTATGGGCGGTGTTTCTGCCGTTTTCTTCGCCTATATTGGTTTTGATGCAGTTTCGACATTAGCCGAAGAATCAAAAAATCCTCAGCGCGATTTACCTAAAGGGATGATCTATTCTTTAGTAATTTGTACCGTTGTTTTTATCGTTTTAGCATTAGTCATAACAGGAATGGTATCCTATCAGTTGCTTGGCGTTAGCGATCCATTGGCGGAAATTTTTGCTCTAAAAGGCGTAAAATGGATGTTATTCATTGTTTCTATTGCTGCGGTTGTTGCCATGACGAGCGTACTGTTGGTTTTTCAAATGGGACAACCACGGATTTGGATGACCATGAGCCGAGATGGATTGATGCCTAAAAAGTTTTCTGAAATCCACCCAAAATATAAAACACCAAGTTTCGCAACAATCGTGACAGGTTTGGTAGTTGGAATTCCTATTTTTTTCACTGATGAGAATTTCGTTTTAGATTTTACTAGTATTGGGACATTGTTTGCTTTTGTGCTTGTTTGTGGTGGCGTTTTGATGTTGTCACCGCAAAGTGAAGCGGAAACATTAGAAAGACAATCGAAAGGAAAATTTAAAATTCCTTATATCAATTCTAAATATATTTTTCCAATGTTGGTTATTGTTGGAGGTATATCAATTGAAAAATTTCTACCAACATTTTACTTAAATGTTTTTGATTTTTCAGATGGAAAAATGGCTACCAATTTACCAATGTTGATATTTCTTTTGCTTTGCATTGTGATGACGGTTTTGTCTTTTCTAAAAAATTTATCTCTAATTCCACTTTTAGGATTGATTTCTTGTTGTTATTTATTAACAGGAATGGCAGTTTCAAATTGGATTTGGTTCGGCGTTTGGTTATTTATTGGATTGGTGTTCTATTTTTGTTACGGTTATAAAAAAAGTAAATTGAACATTGTTGCATAAGTGAAATATCACAAAAAAATCTATGAATTGTGTAAATAGCTAGAGCGGTTTTTGAAATAATTTTGTTAAAAATATTTTATTAAATTAAAATTTTCTCTTTTAGCAAATGAATAATTATTTCAAACAAAAAACTTTTGTTGATTCTATTGATATTTTAAATAAAACCTTTCATAATTTTATAGATGATAGAGGTTTAAAATTAAGTGCTTCCTTATCTTATTATACTCTTTTTTCCCTTGCGCCGCTGCTGTTGTTATTGATTTCTCTAGCTGGATTTTTTTATGGTCGCGAAGCTATTCAAGGACACGTATTTAATGAAATTAACGGATTAATCGGTAATCAAGCAGCAGTGCAAATTCAAGAAATTATTCAAAACATGGAACTTTCTGGCAAAACTCGAACAGCGTTTGTTATTGGTATCGTTACACTTTTGATTGGCGCAACGAGTGTTTTTAGCGAGATTCAAGATTCTATCAATATCATTTGGAAATTGAAAGTGAAACCCAAGCGTGGATGGGTTAAAATAATAAAAGACAGGTTGTTATCTTCTTCTTTAATTGTTGTTTTCGGCTTTTTATTAATCGTATCTTTAATAGTAAACGGTGTATTATTGACGCTTAATAGTTTCCTTAAAAATTACTTTCCGGAAATAACAATCATATTTTTCCAAATTTTAAATGTTATGATAAGTTTTGGCGTAATTGCAATTTTGTTTGGTATTATTTACAAAATTTTACCTGATGCAAAAATTGAATGGAAAGATGTTCGTATTGGTGCATTATTTACAGCTTTTCTTTTCACAATCGGTCATCTTCTGATTGGAATTTATATTCAATCTTCAAGTACTGGAAATGCTTATGGCGCCGCAGGTTCTTTAATAATTATATTGGTTTGGGTTTATTATACTGCTATAATATTATATTTCGGTGCAGAGTTTACTAAAGTATACATCGAACATATAGGATCGACAATCCGTCCAGCTCAATATGCAGTTTTTGTTGAAGAACACGAAGTGGAATTAAAACCCTAAACAAAGGTGCGATTTTGATAAAGAAAATGAATCTATTTAAGTTTTTTACTCAAAATGAAACATAAAAAAACGTCTCAACTATAAATTGAGACGTTTTGTGTATTAACCAAAATAGTAAATTATTACAATTTAGCAACGTGTTTTGTTAATTTAGATTTCAAATTAGAAGCTTTATTATCATGAATAATATTTTTCTTCGCTAATTTATCAATCATAGAGATTACAGCTGATAATTTAGAAGAAGCTTCATTTTTGTCTGTCGCTAATCTTAATGCTTTTATAGCATTACGAGTAGTTTTATGTTGGTATCTATTTAATACTCTTCTCTTTTCGTTACTTCTAATTCTCTTTAAAGCTGACTTATGATTTGC
>CALPKO020000235.1 GCA_943324165.2 Bdellovibrio sp. ZAP7
ACCACCATTTATCATGATTATTAATATTTAAAGTTGTTTTTGTTTCAAGTTTTGTATCTGATTTTGAGTGATTTGAAGTTATTACTATTTTTGAAATGGTCTTATCGGAGTATTCATTAGTTGTAATTTGATAAGAAAGATTTTTTGTTGAATCAAATTCATTTTCATTAAAGGTTTTTACTAATTGTTTATTACTCACATCAACTGATTCATACATGGATTTATAAATGGGTCTGTAAAGGAAAATTGCCAAAAGCAATCCAGTCATCATTATACTTTTTCGACCTATTTTGTCGCTCAACCATCCAAATAAAACAAAAAATGGAGTTCCAAGAAGCAAAGCCATTCCGAGCAATGTATCAACTTGAGAGCTATCAATATTTAAAACTGTCTTCATAAAATTCATTGCATAAAACTGCCCGGTATACCAAACAACACCTTGTCCCATCGTAGCGCCAAACAAAGCCAGTAAAACAAATTTTAAATTGTAATTATTGCCGAAGCTTTCTTTTAGTGGATTTTTACTGGTTTTACCTTCTGCTTTGGCTTTAGCAAATTCGGGTGATTCATCCATTTTTTTCCTTATTAAATAGGAAACTAAAACCATCAAAACTGAAATTAAGAATGGAATTCTCCAACCCCAATCGTCAAATTGTTGGGGTGAAAGTAAGTTGCGCGTTGTTAAAATAACTAAAAGCGAAATCAGTAAGCCAACTGTTGCTGTCGTTTGAATCCATGAAGTCCAATAGCCTCGTTGCCCTTTCGGGGCATGTTCGGCTACATAAGTGGCGGCTCCACCATATTCACCGCCTAAAGCTAAACCTTGTAAAAGTCGTAAAATCAAAACCAAAATGGGTGCTAAATAGCCAATTGTCTCATAACTTGGCACACAACCAATCGCAAATGTTGCTCCTCCCATTAATAAGAGCGTTGCCATAAACGTATATTTTCTACCTATCAAATCGCCCAATCTGCCAAAAAAAAGAGCTCCAAATGGACGAACCACAAAACCAGCAGCAAAAGTAGCAAGTGTAGATAGAAAAGCAGCGGTAGGATTATCTGAAGGAAAAAATTTAGTTGAAATAACTACTGCTAAACTGCCAAAAATATAAAAGTCATACCATTCAATCATTGTTCCCATTGACGATGCAGAAATTACTTTCCAAATTCCTTTTGTAGCTTTCTCGCTCATAATTAATTTCTTTCTTTGATAAAAAGTTAGTTAAAAAAGCTAAAATAGAGATAAAAAAACAATTACAATAACAATGAAATTATTTTGTCTAATTCACAAAGTAATGTTCCAAAAAATATTGTTTTAATACAATTGTTCTGTTTTTTTTATTTAATTTGTATAAACAAATTCAAAATGCAACTTGACCCAAGCGATCTAGAACAATCTGCGATTTACAAACTGCTAACTGGCGCAGTAATTCCAAGACCAATTGGCTGGATTTCTTCAGTTAACCAAGACGGAATTAACAATTTAGCACCTTTTTCCTATTTTAATGTTGTTGGAGATGATCCGCCGCATGTTATGTTTTCTACGTCTCAAAACAATTATATCAACAAAGACACATTAAATAATGTTTTAGCAAATAAACAATTTGTAGTAAACATGGTGACTGAAGAGCTAGTAGAGAAAATGAATTTAACTGCGGAACCAATTCCTTCAAAAGAAAGCGAATTTGAATTGGCAAACCTTACTCCTATTGCTTCGGTGAAAATTAAACCGATGCGCGTAAAAGAAAGTAAAATCACTTTTGAGTGTGAATTAGTACATCATTATTCTTTAGAAAACCATAGAAATGGTGGCGCAACAATATTAATTGGTAAGATCGTCATGCTGCATTTTGACGATGCTGTTTTGCTAGAAAATTATAAAATCAATTTAGAAAATTACAAGCCAGTTGCAAGATTGGCAGGTGCAAACTACAGTAAAATTGGAGAAATTTTTTCAATAAAAAGAAGTTGATTAAACAATATATATAAGACATAGATTGAAGAAATTTGAGAAATCGGAAAAATTTTCTCTTTAAAAAGATATAAAAATGATTCAAGATTTGATTCACCCTTTGGGGGCTACGGGGCCTAAAATAACAATAATTGGTGGTGGTCCAGGCGGACTTTATTTTTCGATTTTAACTAAAAAGGCAATGCCTAGTTGTCAAATAGATATTTACGAACGCAATAAAGCGGATGATAGTTTTGGTTTTGGAGTGGTTTTTTCGGACGAAACGCTTGGAGAATTCCTAAAACGTGACATGCCATCCTATGAATTAATTCGAGATAAATTCGCCTATTGGGACGATATAGTTATTGCAAGAAATGGCGAAAAAGTAAACAGTTCCGGAAACGGATTTTGTGGTTGTTCTAGAAAAACACTACTTCAATTATTACAACAAAGATGTGTTGAAGAAGGTGTAAATCTTTATTTTGAACACAACGTTGACGATTTGTCCCAGTTTTCGGATGCGGATATTGTTGTGGCTTGCGATGGCATTTCAAGTGCAATCAGAACTCAATTTAAAGATGATTTTGGCACTAAAATAGCACTTCAAAAAAACCGATTTGTTTGGTGTGGTTCTACAAAACCTTTAGACGATTTCACTTATTTTTTTAGAACTACTGAATTTGGAACTTTTGTAGCACATTCTTATCAATATGAAAAAGGAATGAGCACTTGGATTTTTGAATGTACCAATGAAACATGGGAAAAAGCAGGTTTTCAAGTGACTAATGAAGAAGATACCGTTGCGAAAATTGCTGCCATTTTCAAGGAAGAATTAGACGGAAATGCTCTCATTACCAATAAATCGCATTGGCGCCAATTTCCTAACATAACCAATCAAAAATGGCACAAAGACAACATAGTTTTGCTTGGTGATGCCAAAGCTACAGCCCACTATTCTATAGGTTCTGGCACAAAAATGGCAATGGAATGTGCCATCGCATTATCAGATGCTATTGTTGCATTTCCGAATGATATAAAAGCAGCATTTGAGCTGTACGAAAAATCAAGAAGAAATACAGTAGAAATGATTCAGTATGCAGCAAATGTTTCTCTAGATTGGTTTGAAAATATGGAAAGACACATGCAACATTCATTTTATCAATTTGCGTTTGGTTGCATGACCCGTTCTAAAAAAATAACCTACGAAAATTTACGCTTAAGAGATAAATATTTCACAGACAAAGTTTTAGAAGACTTCAATGTCAATTGTAATGTCAATGACAAAAGTCAAGCTGCTGCATTTTCAAAATTTAAATTAAGAGAACTAGAACTACAAAACAGAATCGCAATGTCTTCAATGGGACAATATTCTGCAGAAAACGGAATAGTAAACAATTGGCATTTTCAACATTATATCGCTCGTGCTATTGGTGGTTTAGGATTGATTTTGACCGAAATGGCAGCTGTTTCAGATACTGGACGTATTACTTTAGGTTGCGCTGGTATTTATAATGATAATCAATTAAATGAATGGAAAAAAGTAGTGGATTTTATACATCAACATACAGAAACTAAAGTTGGAATTCAACTGGGACATGCTGGTAGAAAAGGTGCAAATAAAATACCCTGGGAAGAAAAAGATTTAGAAAATAAATGGGAATTGATTTCAGCTTCTCCTATTCCGTTTAATGAAAAGTTGGCTGCTCCAAAAGAAATGACTTTGTCTGACATGGATGAGATAATTTCACAATTTGTTCAA
>CALPKO020000236.1 GCA_943324165.2 Bdellovibrio sp. ZAP7
GAGGACTAATGGAACTCATCGTTTTGAATATCGGTTTAGATTTAAAAGTATTGTCGCCAGAAATTTTCACCATGATGGTAATCATGGCACTAGTAACAACATTTATGACTGGACCAGCTTTAGATTTGATTAATTTTATTTTCAAAACCAAAGATGTTTCTGAAATTGAGGTATTTCAAACCAGTAAGAAATATAAAATTTTAATCTCTTTTGGAAATGCAGAAAAAGGAAAATCACTTTTACGATTGGCAAACAGTTTAGTAAAAAAAGAGCAAAACGAATCAATTATAACAGCCATGCACCTTACGCTGAGCAATGAATTACACACTTTTGATTTAGAAGAACAAGAACAAAAAAGCTTCAGTCCAATTTTATTAGAATCAGAAAATCTTAACCAAGAAATAGTTACACTCTTCAAAGCTTCCAATGACATCGACACAGATATAGTAGAAATTGCAAACCAAGGTGAATTCGATTTGTTGCTAGTTGGACTTGGGCAATCAATTTTTGAAGGAACATTGCTTGGAAAAGTTTTGGGTTACACCACCCGAATTATTAATCCGGACCGATTAATTGACAAATTTATTGGCAAAGAAGGATTGTTTGAAAATTCTCCTTTTGATGAAAGAACACGCCAGATTATTGCCAAAAGCAAAATACCTGTCGGGATTTTGGTTGATAAGGATTTGAGCAATTTAGAAAAAGTTTTTATCCCCATATTTGTAAAAGAAGATGCATTTTTAATTGATTATGCCCAAAAATTAATTCTAAATAACAATTCAATTATTACTTTTATTGATCCAAACGGAGCCATCAAAGACAATAAATCTGTTTATGAAAAAATAGACCTAATCGAAAAAGTTACTCCAAACTTCACAACCATGATGGAAGATAGAACCATTAAAAAAGAATTTCTGTCTCAACAAGACATTATGATTATCAGTATTGAAAGTTGGAAAAAACTCGTAAATTCTCAAAGTATTTGGTTGATTAATATTCCGTCTGTTTTGATTATAAAAAACTAAAACCTGAAATTTAAACCACACATTTCTAAAAATTTAAAAACCATGACAACATTAAAAAAAGGCGACAAAGCACCTGATTTTTCAGGATTTGACCAAGACAATAAATTCCATCAATTGGCAGATTACAACGGTAAAAAACTAGTTGTTTTCTTCTATCCAAAAGCAAATACGCCTGGCTGTACTGCCGAAGCATGCGATTTGAGAGACAATTACAGCCGTTTTGAAGCACAAAATTATGCACTTTTGGGCGTTAGTGCAGACAATCAAAATGCGCAAAAAAAGTTTAAAGACAAATTTTCTTTTCAGTACCCGCTTATTGCCGATGAAGATAAATCAGTAATTCAAGCATTTGGCGTTTGGGGACCAAAGAAATTCATGGGAAAAGAATACGACGGAATCCATAGAACAACTTTTGTGATAGACGAGAATGGCGTTATTGAAGATGTAATTACTGACGTAAAAACCAAAGTGCACGCTGCTCAAATTCTAAAATAATTTAAATAATGGCTAATTTTCTACTTATGTAATAAAAATTATTTAAAATATTTGCTTCTTCCATACGAAAACGTTTTATTTGAACTGACCTATTTTAGGTATCAAATAAAACGTTTTTTTATGAAGACTTATCAAATAAATGAAATTAACGCCCTTGTTAAAGGCGAAATAGTTGGCAATTCTACCCAATTCATTACTTCTCCCGAAGAACTAGAGACAGCTACAAGTGAGCAAATTACCTTTATCGGAAGTAAAAAATTCGAAAAATTATGGGCAACTTCAAAAGCCAGTATTGCAATAGTAAATGAAGATATTTCAATAGATCCTGGCGAAAATCGGGCTTTCATAAAAGTAAAAAATGCAGATTTAACTATGTGCCAGGTGGTGGAGCTATTTGCACCGCCAAGTCCAGTTTTTCACAAACATATTCACCCTAATGCGACAGTTGACCCAAGTGCCATTATTGGCGAAAATGTAAAAATCGGTGCGGGTTGTTACATAGGTTTGAATGTAAAAATTGGCAATAATTCAATTATCTATCCCAACGTTACGATTTTAGACGAGTCTAGCATTGGAAACAATACCACAATTTGGTCGGGTGCAGTAATCCGAGAGCGTTGTTATATAGGCAATAATTGCATTATTCATGTTAATGCGAGTATTGGAGCGGATGGATTTGGATTTAAACCATGTCCGATCAATGGCTTAGTGAAAATGCCGCAAATCGGCAATGTTGTGATAGGAAACCATGTCGAAATTGGTGCTAACTCTTGTGTTGACAGAGGAAAATTCAGTTCTACGGTGTTGGGAGACGGTTGCAAAATTGATAATTTGGTTCAAATAGGACACAATTCTAAATTAGGGAAATTCTGCATTATGGCAGGAAATTCTGGTTTGGCAGGCTCTGTGACTTTGGGCAATGGCGTAATCATTGGCGGAAGCGCTTCTATAAAAGACCACACCACGATTGGCGATGGAGCCATTGTTGGTGCTGGCTCGGGAGTTACTGGCGACATCGAAGCAGGGAAAACCATGCTGGGCTATCCCGCAGTAGAAGCCCGAGATGCACTGAAACAATGGGCAATATTAAAAAGATTGGTGAAAGAATCCTCGGGAAAATAAAAGTAATAAGTTGGTCTACGTTTCATATCAACTTTTTGCTGTACCATTTCGCAAAATGTATCAGCTAATTGTAACTTTCTTTACTTTTATCTTACACAACTTAATTTACAATTCAGCGAACCATAAAATCGAAACAAAACATGAAATTTGACTTAAAAACATTCTTAGCATTTTTTGCACTTCTATTTTCAGTTACTAGTCAATCTCAAGTGATAAGCGACTCTTTGTTGATAGAGGGGAACTTTAGGACATTTCATTTCAACAAACCCAATAACAATAATCCTAATAAAAATCTTCTATTCATTTTGCATGGATCAGGCGGAAATGGCATTAAAACCATGAAAGGTACAAATAAGTTAATGGAATTATCAGAAAGCGAAAATCTTTTGTTGGTTTATCCAGATGGGTATAAAAAAAACTGGAATGAATGCAGAAAAAACGCGCCTGCAGCTGCAAATGTTGAAAATGTCGACGAGAATACTTTTTTTTCAAAAATGATAGATTATTGTATAGAAAAATTTAAAGCAAACCCTAAAAGGGTGTTTGTTATAGGCACTTCAGGTGGTGGTCATATGGCTTATAAATTAGCATTCACAATGCCCGAAAAAATTAAAGCGATTACTGCTATAGTGGCCAACATTCCCGATACTTCAAACATGGATTGCATCGAAAAGCTAAAACCTATTCCTGTGATGATTATCAATGGCACCAGTGATGCTACAAATCCTTACAATGGAGGAAATGTTAAAAACAAGGGATTAGTTCGTTCTACTGACCAAACATTTCATTATTGGGCATCATTAGCGGGTTATAGCGGAGACCCAACGATGGAAAGCTTACCTGATACAGATCCTACTGATGGCAAAACAATTGAAAGGTACACTTATAAAGAAAAAACGAAACCAGAAATTGTATTATTAAAAGTGCTCAATGGAGAACATAACAATCCAAAGGACATTGACGTCTTTGTAGAAAGTTGGCTGTTTTTTAAAAGACAAATCGAGTTAAAATAAAGTATTCCAAACTTGAAAGACGTTCCTTTGAAATGTCCGCATTTGTCTTTGGA
>CALPKO020000237.1 GCA_943324165.2 Bdellovibrio sp. ZAP7
CATCAAAAATGCTAATCGGTCGTTGATCTCTTTGACTACTTCACTTGCGATAAGTTTTTGTTTTTCAGATAAATGGCTATTTAAATTCTTAAACCAAAAAGTCAAATCAGAAATGTCCATGGCAGACAAATCGGCTATGTTTTGCTCATTGATTTTAAAATACAAAGCTTCTTTTTTCAACCGCGTTCCTTCGCAAACCGGACATTTAATATCGTCCATAAAATCTTTTGCCCATCTTTTGATGGTGGCCGATCCGCTTTCTTCATATTGGTTTTTGATGAAATGCGAAATGCCTTCAAATTCAATTTTATATTCTTTGGTAACGCCAGCCGCTTTAGAAGTGACATTGAATTTCTCCTTTCCGCCATTCATAATCATTTCCATCGCTTCATCAGAAATGGTCTCGATGGCATCTGTAATTTTGAAGTTGAATTTCTCGCCAATAATTTCTATTTGCTTGAAAATCCATGTGTTTTTATATTCTCCCAAAGGAATTATTCCACCATTTTTGATGGATAATTTTGGATTAGGAATGATTTTCTTTAAATTGATTTGATTGATGGTTCCTAATCCATTGCAATTTTCGCAAGCACCTTTTGGCGAGTTAAATGAAAATAAATTGGGTTCAGGATTTTGATAAGAAACGCCAGTTGTCGGGCACATTAAATTGCGACTAAAATAACGAATTGCATTTGTATCTTGTTCCAGAACCATCAATACATTCTCGCCATTATACATCGCGATATTGATGCTTTCCATCAGTCTTTTTTCAATGTCAGCTGTGTTTTCAATAGCCATTCTATCGATAACGGTTTCAATATCATGGGTTTTGTAACGGTCCAATTTCAGACCGTTTGTGATGTCTTTTACTTCGCCATCGATTCTTACTTTCAAAAATCCTTGTTTGGCAATTTGTTGGAACAATTCTGCATAATGTCCTTTTCGCGCTTTGATTATCGGAGCCAAAATATTGATTCGCTTTCCGTCGAAATCTTTTAATATCAAATCTTTAATTTGCGTATCAGAATAGGAAACCATTTTCTCGCCGGTGTTGTAGCTGTAAGCATCTCCTGCGCGGGCGAAAAGCAAACGTAAAAAATCGTATATTTCGGTAATTGTGCCAACAGTGGAACGAGGACTTTTGGAAGTTGTTTTTTGTTCAATGGCAATTACGGGTGATAGCCCATCAATTTTATCAACATCTGGACGTTCTAATCCACCTAGGAATTGTCTTGCATAGGCCGAAAAAGTTTCTACATAACGCCGTTGCCCTTCGGCATATATCGTATCGAAAGCCAAAGAAGATTTTCCTGAACCCGAAAGACCAGTAATTACAACCAATTTTTCGCGTGGAATTTTGATATCTATATTCTTAAGATTGTGCACGCGCGCGCCCAAAACCTCTATATTATTGTCTGATTCTAGCATTTTTTTTAATAAAGAACAAAGATAAGATTTTAGATTTTAGGATTTGAAAATATGTAAATTGATTTCGTTTTAATTTTATGCGATAAATGTTTTTTATATTTATAAATTTGACTTTTAATTGTTAAAAACCCAAAATGGAATTTTACACTTTTTTAGGCTACTTTTTTGCTCTTTTTGTTGGTATTACCTTAGGTGTTTTTGGCAGTGGTGGCTCTATTTTAGCCGTTCCAATTTTGGTTTATGTTTTTGGAATCGCGTCAGATTTGGCAACGGGTTATTCACTTTTTATAGTTGGAATCACCTCATTAGTTGGCGGTATTCATAAAATTAATGAAAAGTTAGTCGATTTTAAGAAGGTTTTTCTTTTCGGAATTCCAACAGTAATAACGGTTTTTTTAACCCGAAAATTTGGCGTTCCTGCTATTCCATTTGAAATTCATTTTTATGATTTTGCAATTAAAAAAACGTTATTAATTATGATTGTCTTTGGTGTTTTTATGATTTTTTCAGCCATAAAAATGTTAAAACCTACAAAAGAAGTAAGTTCGTTTAAAGATCATCAAATCAATTATTTACTAATTATTATTTTAGGAATTTTTGTTGGAATAGTCGCTGGGTTTGTAGGTGCCGGAGGTGGATTTTTAATAGTTCCAATTCTTATTTATTATCTCAACACTCCTTTAAAAATCGCAATTGGAACATCATTAGTAATCGTCTCAATCCAATCGTCAATTGGTTTTCTTGGTGATTTTTTTGTCAATAGAGCAGCTTATAATTGGCACTTGCTAATTATTTTTTCAATTTGTTCGCTTTTAGGAATATGGATTGGCAACTTTATTATAAAGAAAATCAAAGCAGAAAAACTAAAATATGTTTTTGCTGTTTTTATTTTAACAATGGGATTATTTATACTTGTTAAAGAACTTTTGTTATCAAAATAAATTAAGAGTGATAAATATCATAACATTTCTGATATAAAGTATAACACACAACTTTCCTTTTATTTGCACTTTTGTAAAACAAATAACCACTAAAATTTATTTTGTTATGGGGAATTTATTATACACAATTGCAGTTATTCTAATCATCTTTTGGGCTATAGGTTTTTTTGCTTACAGTGCTGGATCAATAATTCATATTCTTTTGGTTATTGCGGTTGTCGCAATTATTTTGAGAATTATCCAAGGTAAAAGACCAGTATAATTTGGTCAAAATTACATTTTGTTTTGTTTTGAAACATTTTTAATTAAATAATTGGGGGACGGTCGCATGCGACTGAATTATTTAAAGTAAACTTGTTTTATTGTTTTTGGTGAAAGAAGCTGCATTTATTGCAGCTTCTTTTTTTTATGTAAATTATTTTTTCTTCTTTTTATTTCCTTTTTTGGAGTCTTTCTTACTGAAATCGGTTGTTGCGGTAAGGTTGGCAATTTTCACAATTACATCTACCGCTTTTTGCATGCTTTCAACCGGGACGTATTCGTATTTGCCATGAAAATTATGTCCACCAGCAAATATATTAGGACAAGGTAATCCCATATAAGATAATCTACAACCGTCTGTTCCGCCACGAATTGGTTTTATAAGTGGTTTTATACCAAGTTCTTTCATTGCTTGTTCTGCCAAATCAACTATGAATTTAACTGGTTCAACCATTTCTTTCATGTTATAGTATTGGTCTTTCACTTCACTAATTACAATGTCTTCTCCAAATTGTTTTTTATATTTTTTGTTGAATTTTTCGGTAACAACATGAATAAAATCTTTGCGTTTTTTGAATTTTTTAGCATCATGATCACGAATTATGATTTCTAAAACAGTTTCTTCTATACTACCATTCAAATGATGTACATGAAAAAATCCTTCGTAACCTTTTGTCGTTTCTGGCGTTTCTTTTTTCGGTAATTCACCAATAAAATCATTGGCAATCAACATGGAATTGATCATTTTTCCTTTTGCATAACCAGGATGAACACTCTTTCCTTTAAAAGTAATTTTAGCACTTGCAGCATTAAAGTTTTCATATTCTAATTCTCCAATTTGACTTCCATCCATCGTATAAGCCCATTGAGCGCCAAATTTTGCAACATCAAAATGGTCTGCACCTCGCCCGATTTCTTCATCTGGCGTAAAACAAACCCTAATTTTACCATGTTTAATCTCAGGATTTTGAATTAAATACTCCATTGCAGTTACAATTTCTGTTAAGCCAGCTTTATCATCTGCGCCCAAAAGTGTTGTTCCATCTGTTGTTATCAAAGTTTGTCCTTTGTATTGTAG
>CALPKO020000238.1 GCA_943324165.2 Bdellovibrio sp. ZAP7
CCTGGTGGCGTAAACTCTCCTGTTCGCGCTTTCAAAGCAGTTGGTGGAACACCCATTTTTGTTAAAAGTGCAAAAGGCGCTTATTTATACGACGAAGATGGAAATAAATTAATCGATTACATCAACTCGTGGGGACCAATGATTTTGGGTCACGCTTTTGAACCTGTCGTAACAGCAATTAAAGAACGAGCCAAACTAGGAACTTCATTTGGAATGCCCACGGAATTAGAAACACAAATCGCGCAAATAGCGATAGAGATGGTGCCTGGAATTGATAAAATTCGTTTTGTGAATTCTGGCACAGAAGCTTGCATGAGTGCTATTCGACTAGCTAGAGGATTTACGAAAAAAGATAAAATTATACAATTTGCAGGTTGCTACCACGGGCATTCAGATTCATTTTTGATTCAAGCCGGAAGTGGCGCCGTTACTTTTGGTTCTCCAAATAGTCCCGGCGTGACTGCAGGAACGGCTAAAGATACTTTGTTGGCAGATTATAACAATTTAGAATCTGTACAAACTTTAATAGCAGCCAACAAAGGGGAAATTGCTGCAATAATAGTGGAGCCAGTTGCGGGAAATATGGGATGTATTCCACCACAAAACGGATTTTTAGAAGGCTTGAGAACTTTGTGCGACGAAAATGAAATTTTATTGATTTTTGACGAAGTGATGACCGGTTTCAGATTAGCAAAAGGTGGTGTTCAAGAACTATTTGGCGTTACTGCAGATATAGTTACATTTGGTAAAGTGATTGGTGGCGGTTTGCCAGTAGGAGCTTTTGCGGCTCGTGAGGAAATTATGAATTTTCTTGCACCACTTGGTCCGGTTTATCAAGCGGGAACTTTGTCTGGAAATCCACTGGCGATGGCCGCAGGATTGACGATGCTGCAAACTTTAAATGAGGATGAATCTATTTTTAAAAGATTAGAAGAAAAAACCGCTTATTTAGCTGCTGGAATCAATGAAGTTTTGACAAAAAACAATATTGAATTTACGATCAATCGCGTTGGCTCAATGATTTCTGTGCATTTTGACAAAAATCCTGTTATTGATTTTAAAACAGCAGCAAAAGGAGACAATGAAACGTTCAAAAAATTCTTCCATGGCCTTTTGAACGAAGGAATTTATATCGCTCCGTCAGCTTATGAAAGTTGGTTCATAACTGATGCTTTGACTTATGAAGATTTGGATTTTACTATTCGAGCGATTGATAAGGTTTCGAAAAACTTTTAGGTAAAAAAAATCCAACTCAAAAAGTTGGATTTTTTGTTTTATTCAAGTTTCACTTTTTAGTTAATCAAAACTTTTTTCCAAGATTTTTCAGTTGAATTCTGAAGTTGAATTAAATAAACTCCCGTGGATAAACCTTCAACATTTACTTCTGTTTCAGTTGTTGATTTAACTTCGATTGTCTTTACAAAAGCGCCAGTTTGCGTATAAACATCAATTTTATCTATACCAGTTTTGGTTTTTATCATAAAATTGCCATTCGATGGATTTGGAAAAACTGTAGAAGCACTTAAAGAAAAATCTTCAATTCCTAGAACGGTCAAAGCAGCATCTTGATAACCTCTAGCACCACCATGATTTGACACTGAAAAACTTCCATTTCCTGGACTAGCATATAAGAAAGCAATAGAATTTAGAGTATAATTAAAAGTATAGTCATTAGAATCTCCAGTGGAAAATGGACGGGTAGCTACTATTGTTCTTATTGATCCTGCAACAGTATTACTAGAAATAATCCAATTTTGCGTTGCGTCTGCTTGTGGATTGCCATTTCCTGTAATTTTTGAATCACTAAAATTTGTTGCGCTTCTTAAAATTACACAGTCTGTTCCAGCGGGCATTCCGCCTCCTTCGGGAGCAAAACTTGTTGCGAATCCTAAACCATACCAACTGGTAGATGGGCTTGTTATCGTAAGTGTCGCGGTTGAGTTCGAATTATTTAAATCTAATTTTACGGTTAGATTAGAACCAACATTTACGACACCTGTTGTTTTTGTCTGCGCAAATCCAGCAAAACTCAAAAAAGTTAATAGTAATAAAGTAGTTTTCTTCATGTTTGTTTATTTAAGTAAGTTAATAATTTCTTCATTCCCTGCGAAGACAGCATATTCAAATGCCGTTTTTCCTTCTTTGTCTTTGTGGTTTTTGTCTGCTTTATTTTGAAGTAAATTTGCTAAAACTGTTTTATTCTGAAATTGAACAGCATAAATTAAAGCAGTTGTTCCATTTTTATCAGCCAAATTTAAATCTGCTTTTTTTTCAATTAAAAGTTGGGCAATTTCATTATTTCCTTTCACAATCGCTGCCATTAAGGGAGTTCCCATGTTGCTGTTGCCATTTATATCACCTCCATTTTCGATAATGAATTTAGCAACTTCATTATTATTGCGATAACAGGCCAAAATCAGTGGAGAATATCCTTCTTGGTTGGTAACATCAAATATTTGAGGATTGGATTTCATTAAATCTTTTGCTTGGTCAACTGTTCCTTTTCTTGCTACATCAAAAACATCTAACTTTTCTTGTGCAAAAGCAAAATTGGTCAAAAAGAATAAAAGAATAAAAGTAATGATCGGTTTCATATCGAACTTAATGGTGTAAATATACTATTTTAATTAATATTCTTCTGTTTTGATAAAAAATCATCTAATTGGTTGCGCTAAAAAAATTATTTCAATTTTCGAGTCGATTCTCGTTGTCTTAATTCCGTTTTAATCACTTGCGTTCGATAGGTATATTCTTCGTCTTTTCTTTCGAGTTTTTCAATCAACATTTTTGCGGCGGCTTCTCCAATTTCTGGACCATGTTGACTTACTGTTGATAAACTTGGAGACAAACGACGTGACCAAACTCCATCGGCAAAACCAATTACAGAAAGATTTTCTGGAATTTTATAGCCATATTTCAATCCCATTTTGATTGCTTTTGCAGAACTGTGTTCGTCTAATCCGAAAGCCGCATCGATAGTGTTGTTTTGAAAAAAAGCATCTATTTTATCATCAAAATCATCTTGAGAATCACAAAGCAAAAGCAAATTTTCGCTCAACTGTATTTTGTTATTTTCTAAAGCTTTGTAATATCCTTTTGCCCGAAGTTTAGCAACGCTCAAGTTGTCAATTGTAGAAAAAAGAGCGATTTTTTTACATCCAAGATTAATAAGGTGTTGCGTGGCATCGGTCGCAGAATCAAAATCATCAACCACTACTTTGTCACAATTTACTTCGTCAGTAATCCTGTCAAACATTACAATTGGTGTCCCGTCATTGATAATATCGGTAAAATGTTGGAAATTATTTTCCTTTTGAGATTCCTCTGAAATAGAGAGAATAAAACCGTCAATTGTACCATTGCTTAACATTTCCATGGTATGAATTTCTTTTTCTAAGGATTCATTCGAAATACAAGTAATTACATGGTATCCTTTTTTTTCCGCAACTTTTTCGATTCCACTGAACACTTTGGCGAAAAAAGAATTTAAAATGTTTGGGATGATTACTCCTATTGTTTTTGTCTTACGATTTTTCAAATTTAAAGCCGTTATGTTTGGCTTGTAATTTTTGAGTTTTGCAAATTCTTGAATTTTTACTTTTGTTGGTTGGCTAATTTCCGGGCTATCGTTCAATGCTTTTGAAACAGTCGAAACTGAAACACCTAAATCTTTGGCTATTTGTTTGAGGGTGGCTTTTTCTTTCA
>CALPKO020000239.1 GCA_943324165.2 Bdellovibrio sp. ZAP7
CAATGTGCCTTGTGGAATTAAATCGACTTCTAATTCTCCTGAAAGCATTTGTCGCTCAAATTCGGCGTTTTCACCTACATAAGACGAAATCATTTTTTTGATTTGCTTATTTTGAAGCAGAAGTCCAAGTCCAAAATCGTCAACACCTGCATTGTTTGAAATACAGGTTAAGTTTTTGGTCTGTTTATTCACTAATTCTGCAATGGCATTTTCTGGAATTCCGCAAAGGCCGAAGCCACCAAGCATTATGGTATTGCCATCTTCGATTCCATTTAGTGCTTTTTGAACAGCATTTACTTTTTTATTAATCATTTTATCAACTAGATTTAGATACTATTTTTAATTTTCAACAAAAATTAAACTCCCATTTTTTTAGCAATAGCAGCTGGAATTGCTCCTTTGTTAACCATTAGTGCAGTAGTTTTATACTTAATGAAATTTTTAGTCACATATAAATAACCTTTATAGTCGTTTGTTGCTCCCCAAGAATTTTTTACGATATAATATTCTTTTCCATCTTGGTCTTTTGCTAAACCAACAATGTGCATGCCATGATCATCTGTAGTTTGGTAATTGTCAAAATCCCTTTGACGCATCTCTGGTGTAATTTGCATTTCTGGTTTTGGACCGTTAAACATTTCAGCTTTTTCTTCTGTAGTCATGTCGTCCGCTGTTTTTGTAGGCACATAAGCAACACCATTTTTCCAACTGAAACTTTTTTCGCTCACATCGGTGGCCCAAGCTACAGTGTAACCTTTGTTCAAGGCGTTGTCAATTACATCGGTCATATCGTCCATTTTCACATTATAAATCATGTCAAAAGACCAGTTGTCTGGCACCATTAACATTGTTTTTGTGTAATATGGATGATCTGTAAACGAAGACATTTCGATGTAATCGTCAGGATTTATTCCCACCACTTCTTTTGCAAAAGTTTGTGGAGTATAGTTTTTTCCTTTGTAAGTGAAATTTTCTGGCACTTGACCTAAATAAGAATCAATCACTGCTGCATAAGCTTTTTCCCAATTCGGAGTCAATTCTCCGTTTGGGTTAGCAACGGCGGCTTTCAACAATCCTTCGATAAGGGCAGCCATTTCCGCGAATTTATTTTTAGAAGTTCCGTAATTTAAACCAGTGTAAACTTCTTGCGGAACAGCTCCATATTTTTTGAGCATATTTGGCACATCGTGCAATGATCCTCCATCACCTAAAGTTACTGCTCCATGCATTCTTACATAGTTTTTACCTTTTTCTAAATATACGTTTCTTGCTGAAAAAATTTGTGATAATTCAACTGGTTGTTTGCCCATTCTAATCATTTCAGATTCTAAAAATGAGTTGGCGGCATAACTCCAACAAGTTCCCGATGAACCTTGATTTTTGACTGAAGTATTGGCTAAATTTATCACATCTGTGAATTTAAAATTTTCTTTGCTCTTTTCGCTTGCATTGACTTTTAGTGAATTGACCAAAACATCTTGCGCAAAATTATTGCTTGATACAAATATTGCTGTTGCAATTACGAAGGATTTAATTGGGAATTTATACATTTTAATTATTTTTAATTATGGTTTTCTAAATTATTCTGATTTTAAAGTAGTAAAATTAGTGAATTTTTCAATAAGAACTACAAAGTTTCTTTGAGCCATTTGAAAAATTCATTTTGCCAAACCATTGCGTTTTGTGGTTTCAACACCCAATGGTTTTCTTCTGGAAAATAAAGAAATCGACTTTTAATTCCTCGTAATTGTGCCGCTTGAAACGCTTCTTGTCCTTGCCCAATCGGCACACGATAGTCTTTTCCGCCTTGAATAATCAAAATAGGCGTATTCCATTTTTCGACACTATTTTTTGGATTGAATTTAGAAAATGCTTTTTGTGCAATTGCATTGTCTTTTTCCCAGTATTTTCCGCCGAAATCCCAATTCGTAAAAAACACTTCTTCGGTGGTGCCAGACATGCTTTCTAAATTAAAAACACCACAGTGAGAAATAAAAGTTTTGAACCTATTGTTGTGAATTCCTGCCAATTGAAAAACAGAATAGCCACCATAACTTGCGCCAACAGCTCCGAGTCTGGTTTTGTCTACATAACTTTCTTTTGCAACATCATCAATGGCGGAAAGATAATCGTCCATAACTTGTCCGCCCCAATCTTTAGAAATTTGCTCGTTCCATTCTTGACCATGTCCGTACATTCCGCGGCGGTTTGGTGCAACCACAACATAACCTTGCGAAGCCATTAAAGAAAAATTCCATCGGAAAGAATAGCTTTGCGTCAAGGGACTTTGGGGTCCGCCTTGGCAATATAAAAGGGTTGGGTATTTTTTTGTTTTATCAAAATTAGGAGGAAGGATTACCCAAACCAACATTTTTTTACCATCAGTTGTAGTAACGTACCGTCTTTCGTATTTAGGTAAAGTTAATTTGCTGTATGCTTCATCGTTCACGTTAGTTATTTTCAACCAAACATTTTTCTTTAGATTATAAGAATATACTTCGGCTGCATGGTTCATGTCTGTTCGTGTAACAATGATGTTATCGCCAGAAAACCCTATGATATCTGCAACATCGAAATCGCCTTTTGTAATTTGATTGACCGAAATTGCCATTTTCGTCATGCCTGGAAAATTGACTTCAAACAATTGTTTTGTGCCGTCAATTGCGGCAACAAAAAAAACGTTTTTCCCGTTAGGGCTCCACATAAAATTGTCCACATTACCATCCCAGTTAGCGGTAAGATTGATGTCAATATTTCTGTTTCTAACTATAATGTCGTTTTTATCTGCTTCATAGCCATCGTGTTGCATTTGCAACCAAGACAAATTTCCCGAAGGAGAAAAAGCAGGATTGGTGTCGTAGCCCAAATTATTTTCGGTCAAGTTTTTGGTGGTTTTTGTTGAGATGTTATATTCATATAAATCGGTGTTGGTTGAAATGGCATAATCGGTACCGAATTTCTTTTTAGAAACATACACAATACTTTTGCTGTCAGGCGACCAAATATAATCTTCATCACCGCCAGATGGTTTTTGTGGTGCATCAAACGGTTCGTTTGGCATAATGTCGATTGCTGTTGCTTTTTCTATGTTTTCAGCATAAAAAACATGATTGTGTGTTCCATCGTTCCATGTGTCCCAATGGCGATAATCGAGTCCGTTATATATTTGGACATTTGATTTTTCGAGGTTTGGATAAAAATCTTTTCCTAAAACACTGTTGATTTTCACTGCTTGATCAGACAAAATGTATTTGCCATCTGGCGAAATATTCTTATCAGAAACTAAACCTTTTGTTTCTTTTAGTTCTGTTGCGTTTCCTCCGTTAACCGGAATAGTATAAAATTTCGAGTTTGATTTGTTTTCTTCTATCGATGGAATTGCTACTTTATAAATAATCGATTTTGCATCTTTAGAAATTCCGATAACGGAAACTCTGCCTAGTTTCCAGAGCATTTCGGGAGACAATACGTTTTGTGCAGTAGCGTTCAAACCAATTGAGATTAAGGTTAAAAAAAATAGTTTTTTCATTTTTCGGTTATAATTTTAAAAGTTTAAAAGTAATTATTTTATTGAAACTTTTGTCTTTAGTTATATAAATTAGTTGAAGTCGAAGTTTTCGTTGGCTAAGAAAGCTTTATATAATAGTAACTTTCAATAAAATTAAGACAGAAATTGTTCCAAAAAGGAATTATACAG
>CALPKO020000240.1 GCA_943324165.2 Bdellovibrio sp. ZAP7
CGCAACCCATTTCCGTTACCGGTAGTCGAACAATATCTTGGCGTAATTTTAATTTATTAATCAGATAAGCGTCTAGCGAAGGAATCATTATTCCGGTGCAACTTACCGTTATTATATAATCTAAATCTTCGGGCAACCAATTTGCTTTTTCAAGTGCTTTTTCGAGTACTTTTTCTCCTAAATCTATAACTTCACGAGTATAGATGTCATTTCTTTCCTCAAAAGATGTTTTAGTAAAAACCTCAATTGGATCCATTATAGAATAGCGTTTATCAACCGCAGCTCCTTCAAATATTTTTTTTACTTTTCTGATAAACCGTTCCTCTTGACCAAAAAGCCAAGTGTCCAAGAAAGGCAAAATTCCGGAAGTTGTCCTAGAATATTTTGGAAGTTGTTTAGCGACTTTTATAATTTTAACACTCATAATTAATTTTAATTTCAATAACAATTTCAATGAAAATTTTCAATTTAGTTCCTGTTTAAAAATTATCCATTGGTAACGAAAGGCCCATTTCCACTGAATTATATATTTTTTTAAATTTAATTTATTAGAAAAATGAATTAATTCTTGTTTTTTAAATCCTCTTAAAATCGAGGTTAATCCATCTTCTTTCGACATTTTATTCAACCGAAAAACGATACATAATCCCTGAAATAAACGGTAAGCAATTGCACTTCTTTGCAAATCGTTGACAATAATTCCGATCTGAGCATTCTGATAAAAAACGTTCAACAAACTGATGATTTCATCATCTTTAAAATGGTGCAAAGTCAACGTGCACAGAATAATATCGTATTTTAAATGCTTAAATTCTTGGTCAAAAATATCTTCGCAAATGTATTTTATGTTGGTGTAATTTTCAGATAATTTTTCCGCATGTTTGATTGTAAAATGATTGGCATCAATTCCTAATAAATCAAATTTCAGATTATTTTTATTTCCAAAATCTGCTAATTTGCGCAACATATCTCCATTTCCACAGCCAACATCGACAATCTTGAAAGTTAACTGTTTATCGCCATTGCTCAATAATTGATTTACTCCTTGTAAAGTCAATTCATTTCCGCCCAACATTTGATTTATACTTGCAATTTTATCCAAAGCGTCCCGTAACACCTCGCCTTCTAAAGCAAAATCATCCATTATTTCGGGCTCATCAGTTCGGAATTTTGTATTTATCTTGATCAATTTTGTTTCTTTGGAGTTTAGATAACGATGGGTTTTCCATGTGTTTTTTTTATTATCATTCGCAACAAAGAGGGAAAGATAACCAATAAACGCATCAATATTTCAGAAATTTTAGGTTTTTGCAATAACTTGGATAAAATTCGTCCAGTTGTAAATCTTTTTTGGAAGTTAACTTTCCATTGTCTGTCATAAATATGCTCTAACTCTTCTCTTGTTTTTATTTCATTATTGTAAAATTTTCGGATCAATTCGGCAACAATTTTTGCACTGTGAATAGCCATTGCCATGCCGTTTCCGCACAAAGGGTGAATAAGTCCAGCCGTATCTCCAATCATTAAAATGTGGTTTTCAACGGTGTTTTTTTTGTCAAAAGAAATTTGACTTATTGTTAATGGTTTGTTGAAATGCAAGGTTGAATTTTGAAATATTTCTTTCAATTTCGGATTTTGAAAGAGTATAGCTTTTTGATAATCATCAATGTTTTTATATGGTTTAAAAGTTGCGTAATCAGCCAAATAACAAATGTTTATTTTGTTGCCTTCCACTTTTGAAACGCCACAATAACCACCTTTAAAATTGTGTAAACCAACTAAATCGTTTGGAAAATTTCCAATATAATGGGCTTTGACAGCAAGCCAAGGAGATGGTTTTAGGATAAAATTCCGGTTTAAGCGATGGTCTACATTCGAACGTTTTCCGAAAGCACCAATTAATAATTCTGTTTTTATAATTAAATTTTCAGCAGTAGTAATTGTAAAAATCTCGTTTTCAAAAGCAATTTCTTCTACTTTTTGATGAATAAACTGGCAACCGTTTTCAATTGCTTTTTTGTATAAAAATTCGTCTAAAGTAAATCGGCTAATTCCAAAACCTCCTAAAGGTAAAGTTATTTTTATGGAGGTGCCTTTCGGAGTAGAAAAATCCAATTTTGAAATATTTTGTGGATTTAATTCATTCAGATTTAAACCTAAATATTGCAAATAAGGAATAACTTCGTTGGAAATATATTCTCCGCATACTTTATGACTTGGATAGTTGTTTTTTTCTATCACAATCACTAAAAAACCAAATTTCCTTAAATGAATTGCTGCTGTTAATCCAGCCAAACCACCACCAACGATTGTAATCGATTTACTTTTCATATTCATGTAAAAGTATTGATAAATTTTGATTTAATGTTGCGGAATTTTTATAATTATTTTCGATATTATCAATAATTTTAAGAAAAAAAATACTTGTAGTTGAATCACTAAAGGTTAAAAATTTTGTAGCTTTGATGGGTAGATTTTACAATTTTTTCCGTTCGTTCAGGATGGGTATCAGAAATAAAAAGTTGCCCAAAAGTATCTTTATTAACCATTTCTATGATTTTTTCGACCCGACTTTCATCAAGTTTATCAAAAATGTCGTCGAACAATAAAATCGGATTTTCATTAGATTGTTTTTTTACAAATTCAAATTGGGCTAATTTTAAAG
Source organism: Bdellovibrio sp. ZAP7 (assembly GCA_943324165.2). GTDB lineage: Bacteria > Bacteroidota > Bacteroidia > Flavobacteriales > Flavobacteriaceae > Flavobacterium. The sequence continues at coordinate 2,666 of CALPKO020000240.1, forward strand.
CGATTAAAAACGATTTTTGTTGTCCTTGAGAACCAAATTTTTTGATGGGAAAATGGTCTATTTCAAATAATAAATCATCTCGGTGAATACCAACACTTGTATACTGCAAAGTTCTATCTCTGCTTATGTTTTCTTCTAAAAGTTGTAACAAATTTTTGTCTTCTAAATGACTTTCGTAGACTAACTGAACCGTTTCTTGAGCGCCCGAAATGGCCTGGTGGTGTTCATTGAAAATAACAACAAATGTTTCTATAAATCTTTTTCTTTTTTCGAAAATAGATTGTCCTAAATGGGACATTTGCTCGTTGTATATGCTTAACGTGGCAGTTTCAAAAACATGATTAATTGCAAAATATTTCAATAAAGCGTTGCGTTGACTTAAAATTTTTTGATATTGAATAAGCTGTTGAAGATAGTTTGAATCTATTTGAGAAATTACGCTGTCCAGAAATTTTCTTCTTGTTTCGCTGCCTTCTACGATTAAATCTCTGTCTGCAGGCGAAATAATAACAAGTGGAATGAAGCCAATATGATCAGAAAATTTCTCGTATTGTTTGCTGTTTCGTTTCAATATTTTTTTGTTTCCTTTCTTTAAACTGCATACAATCTGTTCGGTCCGTTCATTTTTTTCAAATTCACCATCAATTACAAAAAAATCTTCACCATGCTTAATATTTTGAACTGCCAAAGGATTAAAATAACTTTTCCCATAAGACAAATGGTAGATTGAATCTAAGACATTGGTTTTTCCTACACCGTTTTTTCCTACAAAACAGTTTATTTTCTGATCAAAAACAAAAGTTGATTCCGAAAAACTTTTGTAATTGAAAAGAGCGATTTTTTTTAAATACATTTGAAGATGCCTTATTTTGTTAGCAAGTTGAAGTTTTTATTGAGACAAAAGCAACTTGAATTTTTAATCGTGTGCAAATTATTGAAAAATATCGACAAAACATCTTTTAGAATTGAATAAAAATTTTAATTTTGCACCTCACTAATTTAAAAATAAATGGCAACTTTC
>CALPKO020000241.1 GCA_943324165.2 Bdellovibrio sp. ZAP7
CAGGGTCGTCCACATTTACTACTCCAAGCATCGCTTCAACAACATCTTATTATGCAGTATCACGTAATTTAACAAGCGGTTGTGTGTCAAATACAAATTTATCTGTACTTACCACAGTAAATCCATTACCAACTTTATCCGCTAGTAGCGGAGGCGCATCGGCCGTTTGTGTCAATGCAACTACCCCTGCATTCAACAATGCACAATCGGGAGGAACTTGGTCAATTGTACCTGGAACGGGAACCGCATCTGTCAGTTTGGGCGGCGCAGTAACTGGTTTAACAGCTGGAACAGTTTCGGTAGTGTATACCTATAATAATGTAACATGTAGCAATTCGGTAAGCAGTTTAATAACGGTAACGCCAAACATGACAGCAGGCGTAGCCTCAAGCACTTCAACAATTTGCACCAATAATCCATTAACAAATATTACCCATACCACCACAGGCGCAACAGGCATCGGCATAACCATAGGTCTTCCTGCTGGTGTAACAGCTTCATGGGCAAACAATACAATAACCATTAGTGGAACGCCAACTGAGGCAGGAACTTTTAGTTATACAATCCCATTAACAGGGGGTTGCGGTACGGTGAATGCGACAGGAACGATTTTAGTAAAAAATATAGTAACACTAACTTGTCCCGGTAATCAATCATTCAACTTATTTTCTAATACCCTGACCTCAGCAACTTACACAATCCCTAATCCGTCGAACGCAAGTTCTACGTGGAGTTATGTTTTGAATGGAGCAACGACTGGTTCGGTATCAGGTATTGCTAATACTACTAACAGCGGCAGTATTTCTTTTAATATTGGTGTTACAACGGTATCCGTATACGGGACCGATTGTGAATTAAGTTGCAGTTTTACCGTAACGGTAATTAATGATACTGTGTTTGGCACTAATGTTTGGAATGTATACGGATACAACGGCAGCTCATGGGATACCTATGCGGGTTATTATGTGGACCCAAATATGAATATAAATACAAGACTTTTTTGGGGGGAAGCTTTGAGTCCTTCGAGTGCAATTGGTTATCAAGGTAATGCAATTACTGTCGACAATCATTCTTATAAAGCCAAAAGAAAAGGATTTCCTGTTGGTTGCTATACCATTAATATCAATGATCACGATGATCAAACCTCACTTTATATAGATGGTGTTTTGGTTTTTCAACATGGGTGTTGTGGTAGTGATAATAATGTATGGGGTGGAAATTTAAATGAAAATTCAGAAGTTGTAATTGCAACTCAAGAACAAGGTGGAGGTTCGTTTTCGGCTTACAGTTTTGTGCTTTCATCACCTACATTAACAGTTTCTGATCAGACATTTTGTGGTTCTGCAACAGTTGCCAATTTAGCATCTTCATCTTCATTAAATTATTGGTTTGCAAATCAAACAGATACTACGCCTTTACCTACCTCTACAGTATTGACAAATGGTACCTATTATGTGTCTACTTTTTGTGATTCTACAATTAAGTTACCTGTAGCAGTAACAATTGAAGTAACACCAACTCCAACAGCAGTAGATCAATCTTTTTGTAATGCAGCTAAGGTGTCTGATTTATTAGCAACGGGAACAGGAATAAAATGGTATGCTGCTTCATCTGGAGGAGCTGCTTTAGCAACTAATGCATACTTAACTACAGGTACATATTATGCAGTACAAACATTAAATAATTGTGAAAGCGCGAGAGTTCCTGTGGCAGTTACGGTAAATGTAGTTTTACAACCTAACGCAGCGGTTACTGCAAATAGCAGTCAATTTGCAACTGTTTCAGCACCTACCGCATTGGCATTTGACGCTGATGGAAATCTATTCGTAAATAACTCCTCTAGAATTTCTAGAATAAGTACATCAGGTTCTGTTGTAAATTATACTAATTTGATAAATGGAGTTACTGGTTTAGCCATTGATCCCTTAAGAAATATATACATAACTAGAGAAATGAACTTCAACATGCGTAAAATTACTTATCCTAGCACTTCCGCATCGTCATTTGCTACAATTTTTGGACAATTGTATGGCTGTGTTTATTCTGGAGGGTATATTTATGCAACCGATTTGTCAGGTATGATTTGGCAAATCTCCACTTCGGGTTCGAGCTATCCATTCGCTTTAGGCTTATCCTCTCCAAAAGCAATTACAGCAGATAGTTATGGTAATCTTTATGTTACTGCTAAAGATTATAATAATACCGATATTATTCAAAAAATTACCTCCTATGGTGAAGTAACGACTTTTGTGAGCTCTGGCTTATCTACCCCTGGTGGACTTGCATTTGATACTTCTGGAAATTTATTTGTTTCTAATGCCGGTAATAATACAATTTGTATGGTTACTCCAAGTGGCGAATTATCTACTGTTGTAAGCACGGGCTTAAATTATCCAACTGGGCTTGCTTTTAATTCTGGGTATTTATATGTTGCAAATAAAAATAGCAATACCATTTTAAAAATAATGATAACGCCTGTTGTTACTACCATTTGTGCTAATAATGCTGCAGTTATATCTTCTACGCCGCCTACTGGTTGTGCAATTGATTGGTATACTAGTGCTGCGGGTGGAATTTATATAGGAAGTTCTTACACTAATGGTACTTTTACCACTCCTATTTTAACTAGCACAACCACTTTTTATGCAGAAGCGAGAAATTTAACTACAGGTTGTTTATCTCCTTCAAGAACTGCTTTTGAAGTTAATGTTACAATTACTCCAGTACCAAGCGCTGGATCACAAAGTTTTTGTGCCCCTAGTTTTGTTTCTAATTTAGAAGCAACAGGAACAAATATAAAGTGGTACGATGTGCCAACAGGAGGAACACCGCTGTTGAGTGCAGCAAGTTTAGCTTCAGGACCATATTATGCAACACAAACATTAGATGGTTGTGAGAGTACTACAGCAGAAATTTCGGTTATTGTTGATCAACCATCTATTTGGTATGCAGATTTAGATACCGATGGTTTTGGCGACGCAACGGTTACGCAATTGGCTTGTTCTCAACCTGCAAATTATGTAACTAATAACACCGATTGTGATGATACTAATGCGGCAGTTTCCACAGGAACAGTGATTACTAGTCAACCAGTAAACCCTAGAATTTGTAAGGCAACAAATGCCACAGCAACGGTATCTGTTAATGCATTGACTACTACAAATGCTACTTATCAGTGGTATGCACAAACAGCAGCGTCAACTACGGTTTGGACAGCTTTAACCAATAATGCAAATTACGGAGGTGCAACAAGCCCAACATTGACCATTACAAGAACTACTACAACGCTACCTGCAACAGGAACAAAATATCGAGTTTTAATTGGCGGTGGATTATGTGGAGATGCTACTTCTGCAACAGTTGCTTTGCAAGAAGCATTGCCTTCAGTGGCTGGAACGATTACCACAAGCACAGCATCGGTTTGTTTGGGAGGTGCAATTACTTACAACTTATTTGGTTATGTAGGTGCCACCATTCAGTGGCAATCACTTGCAAGTGCAGCGGCTACCTCTGGAACTGTTGTAGGATCGGGACCTAGTTATACTGCTACTAATGTTAGCGGAAATGTGCTATATATCAGAGCAGTTGTAACAAATGGAATTTGCAATTCGGCGACAACAGCAGTTAAAACTATAGTTGTAAATCCAATTACAGTAGCTGGAAATATAACGGGTGCCACCACAG